>CAYSLN010000001.1:0-24172 GCA_964431825.1 uncultured Pirellulales bacterium
ACCATCATCGGCAGCATACCCATAATCGGCGAGGCGCCCTGCTCTTTGTAAAGCTGCATTAGTTGTTTGTTTAATTCAGCCTTATTGTTAGCGTATTTTTTCTTGATTTCTTCGGCCTTCGGTGCGAGCTGGCTCATTTTGCTCATCGAGACCTGGCTCTTCTTCGTAAGTGGATGTATAGCCAGACGCATCAGGAATACTAATATGATAATAACTACTCCGTAATTGGGTATAACGGCATACATCCATTTCATTATCGCCAGTATTCCAAATGCCAGAGGATTTATAATACTCGCAGGACAACAGAAACAGGGCATGAAACTTATTGTGTGGACAAAGCCAAGCGTTCGATAAAGCTCATTCTTATCGAAGAGACTCTTGTCCTTGGGCCCGATATACAACTGGAAGTTATATGTTTTTGAGCTGTTGGCCTGGCCGACCGGCGCCAGCAAGTTTTGGGCGATTTCCAAATCCAGTCCCAAGCTTTCATCGCCGCTGTCGGTTTTACTGTCGCCATCAGGATCGTAGAATCGGCCTGTTTTGTCTCTGACCCAGTCGCAATGGTCTTTACCTTCGTCGGCTACAGGCACCAAAATTGCAGCGAAGTATTTGTTGACCGTAGCGACCCATAGAAGAAAATCCGCACCAGGTTTAGTGAGCCGTCTGTCGTCTATACTTTTTGCTTTGCTGAGTTTTTTGCCATCGAGCATCATGCTGGTAATCTTGCCCTGTGAATCCCTGAAGCCAGCCACGACCTTTCTCATATCACTCCTGAAGCCCTCTCTGCCGAGCCCACCCGGCCCGGACAAATTGAATCGAACTTTATGCTCAGAAGCGGACAGGTTTTCGACGGCGATATTGCATTCCAAAAGATAGCTGTCTGGAATGACCCTGTAGGTTTTAGTCAATTTTATAAGATTCTCTTCGGCACCTTCAGCTTTTATAATCGCCTCAAAGCGAGCTGCCTGCGAGCCATCCGGCGAGGTTCCAACATCGAGGCTCTTCCAGTGCAGGTCCTGCAACTGCAATTGCGATTTGTGTTCGACAAGCACGAATTCTCTGTTTGCCATTGACAAAATTTCGCTGCCGTCTCTTTCCTGCATGGGTGAGATAATCACTAACGGCTTAGGGTCCTTGTAATCGCGGTCGTCGAACTTGCTGAAAGTGGTCTTTCTGATGGCGGCGCCTTTTGAGCTCAATTCCAGCTGGAACTTAAAGCCGCTATTTGGGTCTGCTGAGCCAAGCGTGATAGTCTTTGCCGGGCCACCAACCGCGGTAAAATCAGCGAAATCGGCGGCTTCCAGTCGCTCTGGTTCCGGCGCAGCTACAGTCTCATTATCCTGGGTTTGGTCTGCTGCGGTTTGCTGCAAAAGGATGCATCCCTGACCTTGTTGTGACGAGTTCTCGGTACACGTACACTCGAAGAAGCCGGACTCGACAACCAGCCAGCCGCAAAAGACAACAAACGCAACTATTATTACAGTTAAAATATTTTTCATAATTTTGTACTTGTCTTTTTTAAGTAATTTCCCCTCGGGGCTCGAACAGCGATTTCATCTCCCATCCTGCAGACGCTCTGCATGGAAGTTATCCAGTTGTTCGATTGCTATTATCTTTTTCATAGTAGTTTCAAAATCATATTGCAGTCGGACAAAATGCACCTTGTTTTCTTTGACATAAACATAGCTTGCCCTGTTGTCTTTATCTCTTGGTTGTCCGACTGAGCCTATATTGATAATTGCTTTTTCGTCGTCAATAATCGGGTAGACGTAATCCAGCTCATCCGGCAGATAGAAGTCCGGCTCGTCGAGAAATACGCCAGGCATATGTGTATGGCCAATAAAGCAGATGTGCCTGAGCCGCTCGAACAACATGCGGACCTTTGCCGGATTGGTGTAAACATCATCAGGAAAGATGTATTCATTAATGGGCTTTCTGGGTGAAGCATGAACAAAATCCATTATGGCTGTTGTTGTCCCCAGCTTTGTTTCGAGCGTCCGTCGCATCGGCAGCTCTCCCAAAAACTTCCATCGCGTGTTGCTTCTGTGCCTTGCCCGGTCCATTTCCAGGACTTCGCGGGTCCAGAAGCTGGCCTGCTCGGCACCATAGTTGAAATTTGTCGGCTCATAAAGAGTCGCAAAGTCGTGATTGCCCAGAACGCACCAGTTGGCTTTTTCTATAATCAGGTCAAGACATTCCTTGGGATTGGGCCCGTAACCTACCACGTCACCCAGGCAATAAATAGTATGTATGCCCCGTTTTTCGATGTCTATCAGAACCGCGGTCAGGGCTTCGAGATTCGAATGTATATCGCTTAGAAGCGCGAACATACTCTACCTTAAATGACCAGATTGGCTTTTTATTACGCAAAAGACCGCAGGTTAACAGAAATAATGCGAAAATGCCAGAACATTTATCAGCTTTTAAGGGCAGCTGTATAATGCTGTTTCCGCTGGCTTTTGTCTTTACTGTTTGGCCTTAATTGGCAATAATACTGCTGTAGCAAGAAATTACTCAGTTGACTTGAACAATTAAGCAGATTTATAAAAGGAAAACAGGGTATTTTATCTGAAAATGCATCTTGGTTATAACCATTCCTGCTTACGAGGCAAAGCCTAAAGATGCAACGCGATAGTTTGAAATGGCAGGCATAACTCTTCTTGAAACTCGTGGGCTGGTGAAGAAGTATTCCGGCCGGGCTGTGGTCAATGAAGTCTCCATCACGATTGGCCAGCACAGCATTGTGGGGCTTCTGGGCCGAAATGGCGCCGGAAAGACCACTACCTTCAGAATGATTATGGGTATGATAACGCCGGACAGCGGCCAGGTCGTCTTCGAAGGCAGGGATATCACGAGGCTCCAAATGTTCAGGCGAGCTCGCCTCGGTATCGGCTATCTTTCGCAGGAGCCGAGTATATTTCAGCGCCTTAGTGTCAGGGACAACCTGTATGCCATTCTGGAAACGATGTCTATCACCAGGGCCGAGCGCGACCGCAAGGCTGATGCCCTCATCGAACGCTTTGCGCTCGGCGAGGTCCTTCACAGTCAGGGCAGATTTTTATCCGGTGGCGAACGAAGAAAACTCGAAATCGCCCGCGCTATGATTACAGACCCTTCGCTGATTCTTCTGGATGAGCCGTTTAGCGGAGTCGACCCTATCGCCGTTGAGGATCTGCAAGGTGAGATTCGCCAGCTTGTCGCCGCCGGCGTCAGCATTTTGATAACCGACCATAACGTCGAGAGGACACTCGAAGTGGTCGATAAGGCTTACATTATCGACCACGGCAGAGTAATAGGGGCTGGCTCACCAGCCGAGATTGTCCGCAACGAACTCGTCAGGAAGTCTTATCTCGGCAATATATTCGCCGGCGATGAATTCGACGATTCCTAATTGTTAGTCGTTGATTTTAAAACCTATAACATAAGGATACGAAGTAGAAGATGCAAAAAAAGATTGATGTTGAGAAATGTCGCATTACACATTATCCGGCGACGGTTTTGGCCGGGCGCGCAGAGCCAGTCGAAAAAATCGATGATAATATCCGTCAGCTTGTAAAAAAGATGACTGAGATTATGCTGGAAAACAAAGGCATCGGCCTGGCGGCGCCGCAGGTGGGCGTATCGCTTCAGCTTTTTATCGTATCGCTCGACAGAACCACGGAAAACGTCAAGGTCTATATAAATCCGACCGTTACACCCCAGGGCGAGTTTGACACGACAGAGGAAGGTTGCCTGTCGGTCCCGGGTATCTATACGAAAATTCGACGTTACAAAAGATGCAAAGTTACCGCCACCGATCTCGACGGCAATGAGTTTACCGAAGAGGCCGATGGCCTCTATGCAAGATGCCTCCAGCATGAAAGCGACCATATCAACGGAACGACCATCGTTAACCGTATGGCACAGGTCGCTAAAATCGCACATCGAAGACAGCTCAAAAAACTAACAGATGAGCACAAGGATAAAAATACAGCAGAACATAGCTAATCCTCTATACATGCACAGCTTTCTTTAGGGCAAAAGATGAAGATAGTGTTTCTCGGCAGTGGTGAATTTGGTATTGAGTGCCTGGATACTCTGATTCTGTCGAACCATAGCCTGCGATTTATTGTAACCCAGCCCCCGCATTTGGCCGGCAGAGGCAGAAAGCAAAGCTCCACACCGGTAGCCCGCTGGGCAGATTCCCATTCGATAGCTTTTGTTGAAACAGATAACGTAAATACGCCGCAGAGCATCGCCAGGATTGCCGAGTACGAGCCGGATTTGATTTTGGTGATTGCGTTCGGCCAGAAAGTCGGCAATGAGCTGATAGAGATGCCGCCCAAAGGTGCTATTAATGTCCACGCATCTTTGCTGCCGAAACTCAGAGGAGCAGCGCCGATAAACTGGGCAATAATTAACGGCGAAGTCCAAACTGGTATCAGCATCATTACCCTGGTTGATAAAATGGATGCTGGCAAAGTCCTGGCACAGTCACGGACTAAGATTGCCCCTGACGAAACAGCCGGCGATTTGCATGACAGGTTGGCGGAAATGGCGGCGCCACTGCTGCTGAAAACGCTCGACCAGATTGAAGCCGGGACAGCCAGCTACACCGAGCAGGACCATTCCAAAGCCACCCTTGCGTCCAAGCTGAAGAAATCCGATGGGTTTCTTGACTTCAAAGAGCCGGCTGAGCTGTTGGAGCGAAAGATACGCGGCTTTTGGCCCTGGCCCGGTGCTTCGGCGACTTATGTCTCGAAAGGAACAAACAAATCGACTCGTGTAACTATCGCAGCAGCCGAGGTTGTCGATGCCTCAAATCCGGCCGGTTTGGCTGTGGGTGAGCTTGACGGGGACCTAAACTTAATCTGCGGCGTCGGTGCCCTGAGGATTACAAAAATCAAGCCGGCTGCTTCCGGCCTTATGGATTTTGCAGATTTCGTTAACGGCCGGCGAACCCAGCCCGGAGATATGTTTGTGAAGATAGATAAGTAAGATATGCCCGGCCAAAAGCCAAAAACCGCACGTGCTATCGCAGTGGATGTCCTGAGGCAGTTCGACCCAAAACGAAATTATGCCAGTCCAATCCTGAACACACTATTAGCCAGGACGCAGGAAAAACGACGCGCTACCGACCTTGTCTTTGGATGTGTAAGGAATCGCCCCGCCATCGACACCGTGATAGCTAAATTTGCTGATTGTCCCGCCCAAAGAATACCTGCCAGACTGATTAATATCATCCGGGTTGCCGTATACGAGCTTATCTATTCGCCTGCAACGCCGGAGTATTCGATTGTCAACGAAGCAGTCGAGAACGCCAAAGCTGTCGGCGGCAGAAAACAGACCGGCTTTGTAAATGCTGTCCTGCGCCAAATCAACAGGCACATAACCAATCGGAATATCCTGCTTAAAGAGGCCGATGCCGGAAAGACACTTCCGCAAGCGCCTGAGACCGGCTGTGAATTCGACAGCAGCTTCTTGCCGGAGCCGACAACTTCGCAAAGCGATTATCTAAGTGCGGCCTTTTCACTGCCCCAATGGCTAATAACCGATTGGCTTGGGAAATTCGGCCCCGAACAAACTCGGCAGATTTGTTTTGCATCCAACCGCAGCCCGAGTATTTACCTCAGGCCAAACAGCTTAAAGACCACGACACAGCAGTTAGTTGAAAAGCTTCGTCAGGGGGACGTTGATGTTGAGACGACTACCGACAAAACAATGATAAAAATCAAAGCTGCCAGGGCGGTAACAGAGCTTGTTGGTTTTGAAGAAGGCTTGTTTGTCGTACAGGACGTGACGGCTTCGCAGGCGGTAAGGATTTTGGCGCCGCAGACGGGCTGGAAAATACTCGATCTCTGTGCTGCTCCGGGAGTAAAAACAACACAGTTGGCGGAGACTGCTGCTGATTCAGCAATAATTATTGCGACCGATATCGACTCCGAACGGCTTCGAAAGGTAAAAGAAAACACTGCCAGGCTCGGCATAAACAGCGTGAAAATCGTTACTTATGAGGACATCGAAATGCAAGCCGCTAAGATTGGACCTTTCGATGCGGTTTTACTTGATGTGCCGTGCTCAAATACAGGCGTGCTCGCAAAGCGCATTGAGGCCCGCTATCGGGTCAATCCGAATACAATAGGCAAGTTAGCAAAAATACAGAGCGAGCTGCTCGCCACTTCGGCGACGTTGGTAAAACCGCAGGGAAAAATCTGCTACAGCACATGCAGCATTCAGAGCTGCGAGAACAGCGAACTTGTTAAGGATTTTTTGTTGCGCTATCGCAGCTTCGAACTCGAATCTGAAAAACTGATACTCCCATCAGCTGAAGACTTTGACTATGACGGTGGCTATATCGCAATTATCACAAGGCACCATTAAGGCCCTAGTGTTGAGTACTTAGCTAACTTAGAACTCAAGATTCAAAAAAATTACACTTTGCGCCTTTGGTGTCGGTTTCGTTATACAGTCTGGTTGTCACTTTGGGGGGTTTGTGCAAAACGGAGATACGTTTTATCGACCATTATCACAAACCCAGTCCACAAGGTTTCCACAAAACCGACTTACATCGTGCAAAACTTGTTGAGAAGATATTTTTTTTGTACGCAAAGTCAATGATGGTAACAGCCTCTATTAAGTGGAAAAGAAATTCCATAAAACGGTATTGATTTGCTTTGCTGTCGCTTGATAATGACTTCCGACGCATTTAATTTTTACTAAATCGTCAGGTTGTCTTTTTTGAAATTTTCGAAAGTCATAATACGGTAACCTTCGGTCAACAGGAGAGTGTCGATGCGGGGTGCAATCACGGATGAGCATTCGAACCCCACTTTGCAACAAGAGGCAAAACAACAGCGCCAGCCTAAAGACATTCAGGTGCGTTCAGGGGCCGAATCCGCCCGCACAGCGGAAGCCGAACGCGCTATAGGCGAGGCCCTTGCCCTTGACGTCGGTTCTAAAAAGTACCAGATATGGTTTAAGGATTCGACCAGATTCACACTTGTGCCTCCGCACAAAGGCGACCCCAGCGGATACCTGAAGATTGGTGTTCCAAACCTTTTCATAGCGGGCTGGATTGAGAATCACTTTTCAGAGCAAATCAGCCAGGCCGTTCGCTCTGTTACCGGGGCCAATCCGAAGATTAGCTTTGCTGTGGACCAGGGGCTTTCCGGCAATATTCAGCGAACACAACTTGATTCGCAAGCGGAACTTATAGAAAAAACCCTGAATCAACGGCACGACCGCAGAGCCGGGATTCGCCCGCCTTCGGGAAAAAAGCTAAAGCTGTCTCTGGATACGTTCGTTGTCGGCCCGTCAAACGAACTGGCCTACAGCGCCGCAAAGGCTGTTGTCAAAGAGAAGCAAAGCCCTTTCAATCCGTTGTTTATTCATGGAGGCTATGGTCTTGGCAAAACACATCTGCTCCAGGGGATTTGCTGTGAGCTCAGAAGGACCCGGCCCGAAGCTAATTGGCTCTATCTGTCGGCGGAGGATTTTGCCAACCAGTTCGTGCTGGCACTGAAGACGAAAAAGCTTGAGGCCTTTCGACGTCGGATGCGACGGACGGATTTATTGGCCATCGACGATATTCACTTCCTGGCCAATAAGCCTTCAACACAGGAAGAATTTCTGTATACCTTCAATACAATCAATCTGGCAGGCAGGCAGGTTGTTATGGTTTCCGATGCGCATCCGAAGTTGATAACGCAACTATCGGAGAAACTGGTTAACCGTTTTGTTTCGGGAATGGTTGTTAAGATTGAACCGCCTGATTTACGCACTCGCTGCCAAATCTGCAGACAGTTCGCAACAAATATAAAAACCAAAAGCTCCGAGGTGCCTGAAAGTGTAATAAGGTATATCGCCAGTAATCTGCGTAATAATGTGCGGGAACTGGAAGGAGCTTTACTGAAAGTAATTGCCTACTCGGCACTGCAAAACAGCAGGATTAGCCTCTCTATGGCGCAGGCGGTTCTGGCCGAACATCTCGAAAGATGCGACCCGATAGTGCACGTCTCGGATATTGAATCAGCCGTAGCCACCTATTTTGGGATAACACCGGCCAATATACACTCTTCCAAAAAAGATAAAACACTGGTTCTGGCCAGGCGCTTTAGTATGTATCTGACCAGAAAACACACCAAGATGTCGTCCGCAGAGATTGGTAGAGTTATGGGCGACAAAAATCACGCTACCGTGCTTGTGGCATGTAAAGAAATCGAGAGTTTGATTGAGCGAAATGCAGAGATTCGCTGGCAGGGCCCCGTGGGCAACAAAGTCGCTAAAGCCAGAACTGTACTTGCCAGTCTCGAAGCCAGACTCTGAACATTAGCTTTTCTGCCCACACCAGTGCTTCACTCTCCGAACGTTCCATGCTGACCATTCGCTCCTTTGCGCCGGCTGCCGATGAGCGGGGACCAACTTCATATAGTTCTCCGGCACGGTCGAAGGCGTGGCCCTGAAAATGGCGACATTAGACTGGATTATAATCCATCGCTCCTTTGTCCGTCTTTATGCGATTGGATGGTTGGTTGTACTGCTTCCTTCACCTGATATTCTATCTTTCCCGGGTAACCGGCCACGACGCTCATCAGATCGGAACCGTCTTGGACCGTTCCCCTCGGGACTGCGCTATAGGGGATGCCCCAGGTCTTGAACCGTCTGCCGACTGCCTCACCGAACCATTTAAGCTCAACCTCAATCTCCTTGCCGGAGTTCTGCAGTTCCGTCAGTTGCCGGTTAAGAGTCCGTGTGGCCATGATCTCCCAGTCAAGGTGTATGGCCGCCACGGTGAGGGCATTTATCATGAGGATAGCGACCAGCACCCAAGCCATGCGCATCTGGATGCGGGAGCGCGAGCTGAAAAAGATTGCGATTACCGGCAGGATGGGTATCCACCACATCTGCGGCCCGTATCTCGCCCACCATGTGTGGAGACTGGCCGACAACGAGAGTATAAGGGTGACATACCCCAGGAGCAGCAGTTCCCGGGTCCGGTCCTTGAACAATACCCAACCCGCCAACGGAAGGCTGAGCAACAGGGCCCCGCTGAAGAACGGCCCGAATCCGGCGACGCGGGGTTCATGAGTACTATACACAATGAGTTTCCTGAGAGGCACCATAAAGGGCCACATCAGGCGGGCGTTCTGGCCGTCGTTGTAGGGTTGCACACCAGGTTGGCCGAAGAGAGCCAATCCGTGGCGCACAAAGCGATTGCGGCCCAGCATGTTGTGTGGCGTCTCATACTTCTCGATTCCTTCGTTGCCTTGCTGAGCGAGGCTCGGATATGTCTTGGTCCCCATGTAGGGGTAGAACGGATGCCCGCGGTGAATGGTGTTGGTGATATAGGGATTGTATCCGAAGACGACGGTCCCCAGGAAGATGGCTCCCAGGTTCAATCCCACGAAGCGCCAAAGCAGGTCACGTCGCTTGAAAAGGCAATAGAGTCCCGCTCCTACAGTGATGAAACAGAGAAAGACCAGGCCGGTTAACTTGGAGTTGATGCTACAGATGACTGCGCTCAGGCCCACAAAGATTACCAGCCGGCTGGCACGGCGGAATGCGCTGAACAGGACCGCTGTATAACAGGCCAGGTAGCATACCATCAGGCCGTCCACCATAAACGCGAGGACCTGGGTAGTCACCACGGGATTCAGTGCAGCCAGGGCACCGACTGCCACGGCTCGCCCACGACGCATCCCTGCATCGAGGCAGGCCGCAAGGACCGCCAGGAACGCTGCGTCCAAGGCCAGCCAGGTTACGAATTTGCCGCTTTCAATGTGCCCTGTGGTGACCATCATGGCTGTGCTCATGTACCAGAGCCCCTTGGCGTAGTGACGTATCCAGAGCTGAATATCGTTTGCGAAGGTCTGCATTGGGGTCTTCAATGGACTCCAGCCCTCGGCCATGCGGTAGATCCCCACTTGCTGATACCACTGACCATCCCAGGACAAATCATAGAACACCGAAGCTACAACGATCGCCAGAACCGTCAGGGCGAAGCTCAGCTCAAGCGGCCAGAGACGCATGCGACCGCAAAGGCCTTCCCGTTTGCCCAGTTGGTCGACGATGATAAGGGCTCCAGCAAAGGCCACCGGAACCACGAAGGGCAAGGCCTTATGGCTAGTCAGGAAACACACCATGACTCCGAGGTGCGTTAGACAGAGAAAGCCCAGGAGCATGGCCGCCGTAGTCCAGGCTATGGTTGAGAGACGTTGATCGGATATAACGGTCTCGGGTGCCAATGAATCGGATTTCATGCAGGCGAGGCCCTGGCTCATTTTCCTTTCCTGTCTTGATCCGCAGTGAGGTTTCGGACCGAGGCGTTGGGATCCAGGAGCGCGGTCGGCGCTTGCCTCCAGTAGATATCGCCATTGACTGAAGAGAACCAATACTTGCCATCTGGAGAAATGTTCGGTACATCATCGATGCCGGGGGTATTTACGGTCGGCCCCAGATTCCTGGGAGAGGACCATGTCCCGTCATTGTTTCTAAAGGCGATGTAGATGTCCGTCCCTCCGTATCCGCCCGGTCGATTGGATTCAAAGAGTAGATATCTTTCATCTGGATCAACGGTCGGACGGACCTCATTGTATTCGGTGCTGATCGGAGGTCCCAAGATGACCGGCTCGGCGTATTTACCGTCGATCAGCCTGGCGACGTAGATGTCACCGACTTGTTTGGGTTCTTTGAGAAAATCCCAGTAAAGGAAATACACAGAGCCGTTCCGGGCGACCGAAGGATGGAATTCCATCATGAGACCCCCTCCCATGTCAATCACACTTTCAGGCTCTGACCAGCTGTCTCCTTCCTTTCTACTTCTCCACAGACTATAACATCGAATATCTGATTTCCCTCGACTGGTTGAAAAATAGAGGTATTGGCCATCCGGAGAGAAAACTGCTTGCGTGGCCCCATCGTCCTTTAGAAAGGAGGCTGGCTCCGGCAGGGACCATTTATCACCTTGCCGTTTCATGTGCATAATCTTGCTGTGAGGCCAGCCACTTTTTGTGAAGAATAGCTCGTCGCCTTTCGGCGATAGAGACAGGGACCGTTCTCTTGAACCCCTGACCGAGATGATTCCGGGGGCAAATACTTCAGGGACCGGTCCCGGTGGGTCTTGGCCCAGATAAGGTCCGGACATTTTTTCGGCGCTCCATGTATGGGCCGCCGTTAACAGAATAACTGTATAGACAATTGGAAACGAGTACTTTACCATAATAAACTACTTAGTTTGTTTTGATTAGTTTACCTTCGTCTTGTGGTTCTGCCGCGGCCTCGGGTACGCTGGTCTGGCCTTTGCTCTTGTCGCTGCTCTTCCCTTTGCTCTTGTCTTATCTGTCTTCTTTCTTCCTGTAGTTCTTCCAGAAGTGTCTCAAGTCGCAGGCTTTTGCTCAATAACAGACCGTCAATTACTGCGGTCGTCTTTTCCGCCCCCTCTTCGACAGCGAACTTTCGTATGAAAGCAAGCTCTGCCTCGAGTTGGCTATATACCTCTCTTGCCAGAGTTGTTCTATTGTCTGTTCTTCTCACCAGCCACACACGTTGCTCTTCTCTGTTGTTGTTCTCCAGTGCATCCAGTTCCTCCTGGAGGCCTTCGAAGTTGCTGATCCTGGTTTTAATCTCGTTCGGGTCAGCGAGTATATCTAACTGAGTCTCCGGCCTGGCGACAGCGTTCCCTCTGCCTCTGGCATTCGGGTCCATATTTGGCCTCTCCGGCAATCTTCGAAAACGAGGAGCCTCATTCTGTTCCGCTGCAAAACTGGCGACAAAACCCAAAGTAACAGCAAGCAGAATCGCGATTGAAATAAGCATACCTTTCATAATAAAATCTCCACGATTTTGTTAATATTGTACAAAATAAGTCAGTTTTTTTAGCTAACTATACATACGTTATACGCAAATATGCACATATTATACGTGAATATGTATAAATTATACGTAAAATTACATAGGTTTCTGGCGTGAAAACGCTCAGAATCACAATTTTTTTGAGCGTTTCTTGTCAGATTTGTTCCATAGATGCCAGCCCAAGCTTTTCTGCGATACTTTCAAATTCGTCCAGAGAATAAAATTCGATGATTATTCTGCCTCGTTGGCCGTTTTTTCGAGTCTCAATACCTACTTTGGTGCCGAGCTGACTGCCGAGTTTGTTCTCTAAGTCCAGGATATGGGGTGGTTTTGAGCGAACAGTTGTCTTTGCCTGGTCGGTGGTGGTAAGGTACCTCCGGACAAGCCTTTCCACCTCGCGGACACTAAGTCGTCCGGCCAGTGCCCTGTTAGCCAGCTTTCGTCGGAGTTCATCGGTAGGCAGAGCAAGCATTGCACGGACGTGGCCCATGGTCAGCTGACCGTCGGTTAACATCTGCTTAACTTCTTGGGGCAAGTCCAGTATCCGCAAATGGTTAGCGATGACAGAACGGTTTTCGCCGAGCCGTTCCGCGGCCTGGGCCTGAGTCAGAGAAAATGTGTTTATATAGTTTTGATAGGCCCGTGCACGTTCGATGGGATTGAGGTCGGCCCGGTGGATGTTCTCAACCAGTGCCCATTCCAGTAGCTGTTCATCGGTTGCTTCACGTACCAAAGCGGGTATGGTTTTTAGCGAGGCCAACTGTGTGGCTCTGAACCGCCTTTCTCCGGCGATTAACTGATACCCGGATTCAACCTGACGGACGATTATTGGCTGAATTACACCGTTAGCTTTGATGGACTCGGCCAAATCTGCCAGGTCCTGCTCATCCCATACTGTGCGTGCCTGGTAGGGATTTGCTGATATGGCTTCTATGCTGATTTCCTGCAGTGAATCACGTAACTGGCTGTCTGGAGGGAAGTTAGGAGCTGCTGCAGCGTCAGACGCCAGCCCTTCCGCCTCTACATCAACGATTGTTGTAGGGCCTAAAAGGGACTCAAGACCTCTGCCGAGATGTCTTGTTTTTTCTTTTTTTACATTGGCCATAATGTGCTCCTTAACAGCCCGTATAAGAGACGACCCAGTGCTGAGCCAATTTTAGCCCATCTTTAGATGCGAACCCAAGTGATATTTCGGATTTTTTCCTCAAATTCTGTAACTTTGTTGCAGTTTTGGTATTGTTTGTCGAGTTTCGAATTTCCAAAGTAACGACCCAATTTGGCCTGTAATCAAAGACAAGGCCGATGGTGGCTGCACTCTACATAGTATACCGCATACGGTGCAGATAATAAACTTGAATCAGCCACGCTTTTTCACGTGGCTTTTTCCATCAAGGCCCTTTTTGGGCTTTCTTGCCTGTAATTTTTCTGCATCCAGGGCAAAAATATCTCCCTTATAACTGGCTGAACCTGCCTGTTTAATGCGAGAAAAACTGTTTACAGGCGATGTTTTTTGAGGTAAACTATTATGGCAACAGCAATAAAGTGAAACATTCCAATTTTACTGGTTGGCCATTTACATTTTTGGTTGAAATTACGGAACCCTAAATGACCAGTTTGTTAGAGCAAGTTAATTGTCCGGATGACCTGAAGAGACTCTCGGAGCAGCAGTTAAAGGATTTGGCTGGCCAGATAAGGCAGTTTATTCTCGATTCGGTTAGTAAAAGAGGCGGGCATTTGGCCAGCAATCTTGGTGTAGTGGAATTGACGCTGGCACTGCATTATGTCTTTGATTTCAAAGAGGACAGGCTGTTGTGGGACGTCGGCCACCAGTGTTATACGCATAAAATCATCACTGGCAGGAAAGACAAATTTGAGCACCTTCGCCATATTGATGGGATAAGCGGATTTCCCAATCCTGCGGAGAGTATATATGACCAGTTCGCCGTCGGTCATGCGGGAACCTCGATAGCGACGGCAATAGGACTGGCCCTGGGCGAAGAGTTGAAGATAAAAAATGATAAGTCAAAAAGCGAACTACAACGTGCTGGAGAACAGACTCCGGAGAAGAGCAAGATTGTGGCGGTGGTCGGAGATGCCAGCATTGTTAACGGCACTTCTTTTGAGGCGCTAAATAATCTTGGGCTGGTCAGGAGGCAGTTACTAATTGTACTCAATGATAACTCGATGGCAATCGACACAACCGTCGGTGCGGTGGCGAAGTACTTTGCCAAGGTTCGGTTGAGCCAGACCTATGAGGATTTGCGCAAGACCACCAACAATATTCTTGATCGTTTGCCTGTCATCGGCAAGAGCGTTGAGGGGGCGGTCGAGAGGATTAAGAAAAGTATCCGGATGGTTCTACCAGCCAGCCAGATGTTCGAGAGCTTGAATATTCCATACTTTGGTCCGGTTGACGGTCACGATATTGACTCACTTATACAATTATTCGGAGCGTTGGGTCAATTGGAGCACCCGGCGATTCTACATGTTTACACTAAGAAGGGCAAAGGTTTCCGTCCGGCTGACTCCGGTCCCAGCAGGTTTCATTCGACCGGGCCATTCAAGATAAACGGTGACGCTGTTGAGGTTAGTTCGGAGAAGAGCAGGCCCAGTTTTACGGATGTGTTCGGGAGGCAACTGACAGAACTGGCCGAGTCTGACGAAAGAATCGTCGCCATAACATCGGCTATGTGTGATGGTACAGGGCTGATGGAATTTAGCAAGAGATTCAGTGACAGGTTCTATGATGTGGGCATTGCCGAGGGCGCAGCTGTGGATATTGCAGCGGGCTTAGCCAAGGTCGGCTTAAAGCCGGTAGTTTGTATCTATTCAACCTTTTTGCAGCGAAGCTTTGACCAGATAATTCAGGAGGTGGCGTTGCAAAATTTGCCGGTTGTTTTTTGTATCGACAGGGCGGGGTTTGTTGGTCCGGATGGTCCGACGCATCATGGACTGATGGACATTGGTTTTTTGCGGATGCTGCCGAATGTGGTGCTGACGGCGCCTGCGAATGAAATTGAAATGAAGCTGGCTTTGGAATTTGCTTTAGGCGAAGACAGGCCCGTAGTTGTTAGGTACCCTAAAGACCTTGTTCCGCAGGCCGAGTTTGTCAGGGCCGCCTGTGCAAGGCCATTTAAGCTGGGCGAAAGCGTGGTTGTTAAAAAGGCAAAGGATGCGGCTATTGCGATAGTGAGTTACGGCAGCGTTTTGGCAGAGGCGTTGAAAGCAGCCAAATTGTTGGCTAAAGAAAGGATTGCTGTTGATGTGATTAATGGGCGGTTTGCTGCCCCTGTTGACGAGAAGATTGTCTCTTTGCTGGAGGCGGGCAAGAGCATAATCACTGTCGAGGATCACTCCATCGCGTGTGGATTCGGCTCGGCTGTTCTCGAGTTGGCAGCAGCGAAAACAGTGGACGGTGAAAAGCTAAAAGCCATTCGGTTACTAGGCGTACCGGCGAGGTTTATAGGACACAGTTCCCGAAACTATCAGCTTATGGAGGCTGGTATAAATGCCGATGAAATAGTACGGGCAGCAAGGGAAATGCTGTGATTATGGAGATACGAGCCCCGTTGTGAATTGCGGGACGGGGTTGGACTATGGAAAGTGAGTAAAATTCTGAGGGGCACGATGCAAAATACGAAGTTGTCCAGGCTGGTTGTTTTAGGCGACCCGGAAAAGAAGCCGGTATCTGAGGCGATTGAGGAATTTACAAACTTTATAAAAGCCAAGGCCCAGGTGATTGCCACTTGTTGCATTGAGGACTGTAAGGCTGAAGTTTTGGGGGAATGCGATTTTGCGGTAGTTTTCGGTGGCGATGGGAGCATTATCTCGGCTGCAAGGAATTTGAGCCGAGCGGCTGTGCCGGTGATAGGTGTTAATCTTGGCAAACTTGGTTTCCTGGCGGAGTTCAGCATTAGTGAACTTAAGGACTTTTTTGATGATATAGTTCAAGGTGCGGCGCCAATAGAGAAGCGCATGATGCTCGACTGTAGAGTTTTAAGGGATGGTCGAGAAAAGTTTGACTCGTTGGCTGTCAACGACATTTTTGTCACGGCCGGGCCGCCTTTTAGGATGATTGAGTTGAAGATTGTGGTTGATGGTCAGCCGTTGGCGGGTTGTGTTAGTGATGGCCTTGTGATATCCACGCCAACCGGCTCGACGGCTTATAATCTTTCCGCTGGCGGGCCGATACTGGTTGGGTCAATGGAAGCAATGGTTATTACGCCGATTTGTCCGCATTCACTGAGCTTTCGGCCTATAGTTATCAAGGCCGACAGTACGGTGGAGGTCCTGGGTACGCAGCTCAATGAAGGCACGACCGTTTCGATCGATGGCCAGGTTTCGCTCAAGCTCTCGACCGACGATTTGGTAAGGGTCGAGAGGCAGAGCAGCGATTTTCTGATAGTGAATAATCCGCTGCGGACACGCTGGGATACGTTGGCGACAAAGCTTAGTTGGGCTGAAAAACCCAGATATAAGATGAACCAGGTTCTGCAGGGTTCCCGCAAGTCGGGGACACAAAAAGGGAAGTTTGGAAGTCCTCTTCCGTAGATCGCAAAACGGGAACTCAAGTTGGTACTGCGAAGGAAGATGGAGATATTATGAAGAATTGGCTATTAGTTATTATGGCGGTAGTATTTTTTGGCGCTTTATCCGGAACGGGCTGGTCGGTTGAGGATTATGGCATCAGGAATCCTATCGGCCCGGGGACAGTTCCGCCGAGCAGTTATAGTAGTGGCCTAAGTCAGACTCCCACCCCGATGGATACCAGCGGCAACCTGATGGTTACCGGGAATGTAGGAGGCGGTAAGCACTTTCGCGGCTCTGTGCCCTACGGGGCGACTACGGATTTTAGAGAGCCACTTGAGTCGTCGTCGCTTGATCCTTTTTTGAGGTATTCGACTGCGCCAAGGGGTGTTGACCGTTATGCGGGTGGTTACACACCGTTTTATTCACCTACGGGAACAGTAACCGTCACCCAAGTTGGTTACCCTGGGGTTATTATGCCGACGAGTACAAAAATCAGTGGGCGTGTGCCTTTGCAGGAAGTTGGACTTCCAACGGGCGGACTTGCTCTTGGAGCTGTGCCGGGGCAGCAGGGTTTTCCAAGTTGGGATGTTTCCGCTGCTGAGATGAGGTTGCTGAGTTCCTACGAAGTGGGTGCACGGCCGATGTCACGGACACCGCAAGAGCTGAAAAAGATGATTTCTAATGAACTGGCCGACGTGCTGCCGGAAAGCGTGACCACTGTACAACCGAGGAGCACAAAGCTGAGGGCTGGGCAGTACCGGGACATGTTATTGGAAAGGACCGAGTCTCAATCTTCGGAAAAGGGCCAATGGGACCTAAGCGCAAACGCATTGAAGGAGGTGGACGAATTAAAACAAAGCGTGCCGATGCAGGAAACCATCGCCGAGGATGAGTCTTTGCATCGAGCCTTTCCCAGTCTTCGCGAGGACAAGTCTGAAGTTGTTAAAGCGGAGGTGGGATTGCAACCATTAACGGGAATTGAGTCGAGTGTCCCTACAGAACAGGGTTCCAGCGTGGCAGTTGAGCAATTTGAAACGCAGAGGTCTCAAGAGCCTACGAGCAAAGGGTTTGCTACACGTTCTCTGTTACCCAACCTCTCAACAAAGACAGATTCATCCCTGCCTTCACAGAATTGGGAGCGGATTTACCGTTCAAGGACTGGAAGTGGAGACGGTCTTGCGAAGGAGCAGCTCGATGCTTATGAGCGCGTGAAACAGCAGCTCAATGCAGCAGGGATGCCCAAGACCGGTTTCGGGACTCAGAATGCTGACTGGCAAGACAAACAAGGTCAACAGGATTACCAAGCAGAAAGTTCTCAAAAGAAAAGCCAGTTTTCCATGGGTGGTCTTTCCTCTCTGTCGGAAGGGCTTTCCAGACTCCCTGGTACAAGAGAGGGTGTTTTGAATTCCTCTGCGTTGGAAATAGCCGCCGAGGCTAAAACTATTCGTGGTGAACACGAGACGTTGGAGTCTTTTTTTGAGGGTAAGTTCAATTGGTGCATCAAGGCTGCAGAGCTTTATCTAAAACAGGGCAAGTACTATCGGGCTGCGGATGCTTATAGTCTGGCTGCTATTTACAAACCGACAGAGTCGCTTGCGTATGCGGGGAAGAGCGTGGCTCTGTTTGCCGCCGGCGAGTATATAAGCAGTGCTCTGTTTCTTTCCAGGGCTCTGGAGATTTCACCCGAGTACGCAAAACTTAAAATCGACCTTGTTTCCATGCTGGGCAGCAAGGACAAGCTCGAAAGCAGGATAGCTGATATTAAGGAATGTCTAAAGATTGTCCACGAAGCGGGGAACCAAGTAAGCAACACGGCTGATTTGCAGTTTTTGCTGGCCTATGTTTATTATCAAACCGACAGGCATGAGGAGGCTAAGGCGGTGATAAAAGCTGCTTTTGAGAAAATGCCGGACTCGTCGGCCGTGAAGACAGTTAAAAGAGCTATTGAAGAAGCGAGATAGATAACAAAGTGCTTTTTGAAGGTGTGGTTAAGTCAGACAAAAACCTAGGCCGGAGAAGGCCAAATATGCTAATTGTCTTCTGTGGTAACTGTTGGAGCTTTCCGTGTCAATCCCCTGCAGCTTTCGCAATTGCATACCCCGACCAATTGTAGATGCGATGCGCCGGCAATTTTCCTGGTTTCAATTAATTTTGCCCCTTTCGCTTCCATCTTGCGAAGTGCCATCTTCGCTTCTCTTTTATTGTGCGCCCCCACTGCATCGATTATGACACAGACTTTCTTTCCCCTCTGTAGCAGGCCCAGAGCAGTTGCCTGAACAGCACCTTCAGCACTAGCACCAATCAAAATAAACTCACCAGCTCTCAATTCGCTCAGCAATCTATCAATCCGGGGTTCATCAAACGGGTCGACACAACGCTTGTGAAGGATGACCTGCTTGTACTGATGCAGTACATCTCTCGGCAAATCAGTGCAGTTATCAGCGGCGAAATCAACCCTGTTGTTCATTAGTGTGTAGTGTATTTTTTTTTGTCCCTCGGTGCCGTCAATACAGTAGTCAATTGCGCCATTATTGTTGTTATTATTGTGGTTGGGGTGAACCTCGCAGGTCGAGATTATTGGGATATTGTTAGATCTCGCCCAGGCCATTACCCTGCGGATATGCGCCAAAACCCTTCTGTGATTTCTTATGCAAACTTTGCCATCAGCGAGCAAAAAGTCTCTTTGCGTATTGATATCTATCAGGACCTGCCTCCGTCGCGATCTGACCAATTGCAGAATCATGCTTTGGACTTCCTTCCTAGGCCTTTGCGATATCGTCCTATAACCAGATACGCATCAGCTGACAATAGAGTTCACAGTTTTTTATCGAATAGTCATCGAAACCACTTTAATTGCGACATCAAAGATTAACCGAAGTGCGGCCACAAAGGCCATTTCTATCTTCGCCCAAGCGGCCTTTATGTTATATAATAGCGGTGATAAATAGTTTGTTATTGTTTTTGATTTGTGTATTTTAGACCTGATTTTAACCGATGGCCCGAGTCTTAAAGGAATATCCTTTTGTTTGTCTGAAGCCCGAAGATTTAGGTGACAAAATTGATTTTGTCCGGATTTTCGGACGTCCGGCACCTGTTCACATTGAGGTTGGCACCGGCCGAGGTACCTTCCTTTTGAATCAGGCCAGAGCTCAGCCATCTGTCAATTTCCTTGGCATTGAGTGGGCCAGGAAATACTACCTCTATGCTGTTGACCGCATTGGCCGATGGGCCCTGACGAATGTGAGGATAATCCGTGTTAATGCCGCCGTTTTTTTAGCTGATTTTATTGAGGATAATTCTGTGGATTGCTTCCACATCTATTTTCCCGACCCATGGCCTAAAAGACGTCATCACAAAAGGCGCTTCTTATGCCCTACCAACATGGAGCAGATCTTGCGATGCCTGAAGGCAGGAGGCGTTTTAAGAATTGCCACCGACCACGCAGATTACTTTCAGCAGATACAGAAACTAGTGGTTGAGCGGAGCGATCGGCTTGAGGAGACAGAATTTCTTTCCACCGCCGGCGCTGAGAGCAATGAATGGGTTGGCACAAATTTTGAGCGTAAATACCTGAAAGAACAGAGGCCAATTTACACGTTGGCCAGGAGAAAGATATAAGCACTGTGTTACTTTCGGGCGAAAGCAATTTTGGATGCATATTTATGTGGAAGGATTTGGCAATACAACCCTGGATAATTTTGCGTTGCATTTATGGTTTCGATTCGGTTGGTTTTGTGCCGAGGATTTCGAGCGTATCTCCAATGACGGGAAGAGTTTTTGTTTCTACATTTGGGTCGTAAATGTTGCCGGTCACTTCTACTCGCACAACAGCGCCGCCGAGTCCTTCGGTTAGGGATTGCAAGACGGAGGGTTCTGTAGCGGCGAGTCGTCGGCCGCGAGCAGTGAGAATTAAATCCACATTCTCGCCGGACAGGTCTATCCAGCCTGAGCCGTGGAAGGCCAGAGATTCGCCGGACAGGTCAAATTTTTCGAGGAACAGCCTATCGTGTTTAATATAGGAATCGACAAGCATCTGTTCAAATTCGAAATCTGTGGGCTCAGTCGTTAGTACCTGCAGCATTTTAGCCAGAGGCGAGACTTTGCCCACCTGCATATTGCTTATTGCCAGCCTGCATCTGCCGGTGCGCCGGATTTCATCACCAATACGAGCATCTATACTCAATGACCCATTCATTGTTCCGCTGGTATAGTCTTTCTCGGTAGTTCCTGCTAATTTTGTGTCCGAAAGAAATCGTCTCAGGTCAACATTATCAAAGGCAGCCTGCAGCAGATACCCCCAAGCCTGTTCGGTTGGTTGTTTGAATTGAAACTTGCCTATTAGTTTGCCGCCGTAGAAGTCAGCGAGTAGTTCTTCGGTTAGCCAGGCCTGCAGTCTCTGGTTATAATTGAAATCTGCTTTTAGATTAGTTAAGGACTTGCCTTTGATTCTGAAAGTGTCCGCAACAAGATTAACCTGCCCATAAGCGAAATCGCCGTTTGTTTTGTACAAGCCGTTTGTTTTCAATACAGCATCCAGTTCGGCTTCGGCACCGGGCATGCTGAAATTACAGGCCTTGAGTTTGGCAATACCGGTGAAGTCGATATATTTTTCACCGTCATCTGAGTTGAAGATTTTTACATTTTCCAAGTCCAGGTCAAATTTGCCTTTCGGCGACAGCTGCTGGTAGAGGGCTGCAGCTTCTTCGGGCAAGGTGGCGCCGAGTCGTTCGTTCAGGGAAATGTCGCTGGCTGAAAGTTTGAACTGGCCGTCTCTGAAAGCGTTATCAGCCAAATTAATTTTACCGTTTACTTTTATGGTTGGGGTTTCTTGTATCGGCTGGGTATTGTCAGCCGGGACCGCGGTGATATTCTCGAGTATAATACTATCGTTTTGTATTGTTACTCTGCCGGTGATATCCTTGAGAGGATAAGCGAATCGCCCGAGGTTAAGACTGTCACCAAGACAGTCCACAACTAACTTGTAGTCGAGCTGGTCGCGGCCGGTTCTGTTCAGGTCGGCGCTGAAGTTTACTTTGCCCTGCGGTTGCATTTCGGAGACGACCTTTTGCAGAGACGTTGGCAGCAGGCCAATAAAATCGTCATTTAACTGCGTCTGTTTCACATCCACTGTCCAGTGATAGCTGTAAGGTTGGGCATCATTGCTGTACCGGATTTCGCCAACAAGTGAAACCAGACCTTGGCTACATTGACCGGAGAAGCTTTCGATACTCATTGAATCGGCTGAGATAACAGCTTTTGCCGATATTCCAGAGACAGCCAATGGGGTTTTGTTTACTTTCAAAGCTGTTTTTTTGAAGTATACATCGGCAAGAAAAGTTGCTGGCTCAGAATCCTGCTTCGGCGTAAAAACTTTTACCTCGGCGTCAGCGAAGCCGGACATATCAAATTGGTTGTAAATATTTTTGTGTTGAGTAGGTAGTGCCGCTTCGAGTGTCGTGTCCAGCGGAATGTTATCCGCCTTGATAGAGAGGGAGTAAATCGGTCGGTCGGTATTAAACTCTGTAACTTCGCCGTTAAAGCTTATTTTGCTCCCGTTTATCTGTGATAGCACATCCGAAACGGTTATACTATCGGGGCTGAAAAAGAGCTTTCCGGTAAGGTTTTTTAGCGGATAAGGAAAATGCTTGTATGCAGCGTCAGTATTTAGCAGCTCAATCGCCAGAGTTTTTTGCTTGTCTGTTTGTGACTTTCGGATGAGGCGGTAATCCACCGCCACCAATCCGCTCGGAGAAAAAGCATCCCATAGTTTTTTCTGTCTTGCGGATAAGGCATTATACAGGTCGTCATCCAGGGCCATGTTGTTGCTTATCACACTGATTTGATACTGCTTGTTTGGTCCGAAGTTGCTGGTCCAGCCATCAATAATCACATCAACGTTCCCATGTTTGCCGGACAGTTTATTCATAACAGCAGTATTTTCGGTAAAGTCCACCTGGCCAGCCAGATGTCCTATTGTGTAGGTGAAATTTCGGTCGCAGATCGAGACGT
Source organism: uncultured Pirellulales bacterium (assembly GCA_964431825.1). Lineage (GTDB taxonomy): Bacteria > Planctomycetota > Phycisphaerae > Sedimentisphaerales > Anaerobacaceae > CAYSLN01. The sequence goes on from CAYSLN010000001.1 coordinate 22,369, forward strand.
CATTACAATAGACCTTGCCGGCTACCTTGCTTTCGCTTAGTTGGCCAAAGTTGCCAGCCATCTCAAGGTCAATATCAACTGTCCCGACGGGGCGATATCGAGCGAAGAATTTTTGCAGAGCGGTAAATGGGCCGGCCTTTTCCGAAAACACCGGTTTGACCAATTCCAATGTCTCTGCCTTGGGACTGTGTGTGCTATGTAAGTCACTTATCCGCAGCTTCAACGAGTAACTGTTGTCCTTGTTGTAGTTTAGCTCGGCAGCCATGATGTCTATCGCTCCGGTCCTCTCGAACGAAGGTATGTCCTTGGATGAGATTCCGCCTGCAATTGTGACTCTTCCGGGTTTCCAGAAGCCCCCGAGGTTGCTTTTGCCAAAACCGCCGGTTAGCTCAGCTGTTGTTATACTGAATTTGTAACCATCCTGAGTTTTTTCATCAAATCCGAATGTTGCGTCAACAGGTATTGCAGCAGCGACTTCCACCTGTCCCTTTGAAACTTTGCTGTACTGTAGAGTTCCTTTGTTAAGGCTGACGAGTGGCATAGTGCCGGAACCGCGGCTGGGGAAATCGAGCTTGAGTGCAGCTAAGTTCCATCTGCCTGTGTCCAGGTCCAACTGCGCATCGAAGACAAAGTCATTAATGTGTATTTCTTTGAGCCGGGGCCGAAGTAATAATAAGCTAACTGTGCTGAAGTGGGCATAGACGGTTTTTGCTTTGAGTATTGAGTTGTCATGTTCTTGTTCCTGTTCGGGTCTGATTACGAGCTTTTCGATAAAGACCGAGCCGTCGAAGTTTAAATCAACCGATTTGGCGTCGATTTTCGTATTGGTCAGTTCGATAATCTCTTTTATGGCGATTTGCGGCAGAGCTCGCCACATCCAGGCCAGAACAAGGCATAACACCGCAATCAGAATCAAACCTGGAAGCAGCCAGCGAAGGAAAACTTTGTGCCTGCTTTCGGGTTTGTTGGTTTTGAGCTTTGAGCTTTGGGTTTTAGGCTTGGCCATATCAAGCACAAAAAGCTTTTGCTTTTTTTAATTTTTAATTTTTATCGCCTTGTCTGCGATATCCCGGCGCCAGTAAGCGCCGTCGAATTTTATTTTATCCACCGCCTGGTATGCTCTGTCCTTTGCCTGTGCGATTTGCTCTCCCAGAGCGGTTACACCCAGGACTCTGCCTCCATTGGTTACTATGTCCCCCTCGCGGTATGTGGTGCCTGCGTGGAATACGACCACATCTTCGAGACGACCGGCTTTATCCAGGCCGGTTATTTTTTTACCTTTTTGATAGTCGCCCGGATAGCCGCCTGAGGCCATCACGACACAGACCGCCGGCCTCTGGTCCCACTCCAGTGTAACCTCATCTAATTTGCCGTCGCAGACTGCCAGGCAAACTTCCAGCAAATCGCTTTTTAGTCGCATAAGAATCGGCTGAGTTTCAGGGTCACCGAAGCGAACATTAAATTCCAGGACCCTTGGCCCTGCAGCGGTAATCATCAGGCCTGCATAAAGCACACCTTTATACGGGGTGCCGTGGCGATTCATACCATCCACCATTGGCACGAGAATTTCGCGTGTAATCCTGTCCATCAGCGTTTCGGTGACTACCGGTGCGGGGCTGTAAGCGCCCATTCCGCCGGTGTTGAGGCCTGTGTCACCATCACCTATGAGTTTGTGGTCCTGCGATGATTCCATAACGTAAATACTTCGTCCGTCCACAAAAGCCAGAATCGAGGCCTCTTCGCCCAGCAGTTTATCCTCCACAATTACTTTATCACCTGCCGAGCCAAAGACCTTATCGCACAT
>CAYSLN010000001.1:24272-31538 GCA_964431825.1 uncultured Pirellulales bacterium
GTGCCTGCTAAATTGATTGACTTGTTTTAGCTTTGATGATATTCTGTCGCCATCTGAGTTTTAAGGAGCTAAGGCGTGGAATTATCGTGGGCAATGAAGGTAAGAGTCGCTGCTGTGGTTGCTGCGGGAGCTGTTTTGATAGGTATTTTAGCTTGGCCATTAGCGGCGCCGCCTGATCCTTTCGGATCTGTGCTCGCCAGCAACGTCAGTTTTGGCGGGGCAATAGCCTTATTATGTCTGGCATTTTCTGTGGGCTTGGTGGCCTACTTTATTTCCTGGCCCTATGGTCGTGAAATCGGCATCTTAGCAGCACCAGTAGGTTTGGCAATTTGGGCTGTGCGCTCCAGCAGTATGACCGAGCTGATTCAGGTAGGCCCGGGTGCTGCTCAACGTTACGCACTGTTTGCAGCACTTAAATGGGAACCTATTTTCTGGTTGGTTCTTATTGCTGCCGGATTTCTCGGTGTTCTGGTGGGTCAGAAAATCCGGTCGAGGCCTGAACCAGCCGAGGTGCAGGAAAAATCCAGCCATAAGTCCAATATATACTTAAATGCAGTAATTGCTCTGGTCGGCTCGGCTTTAATAGCTCAACTTTGCATCAGGGTATTTGCTCAGGATGTCGGAATCTTAGACAAGAAAGTCACGGCCCAACCATCTATTGGACAGATTGTTTTTGCTGTATTAGTTTCATTTGGGCTTGCCGCCTTCGCAGTCAAAACATTCCTGAATGTTAGTTATATCTGGCCCGCAGTGGCCAGTATTTTTGTAACTGCTTTTTCTATAAGCAGTTATGCCACGGAAGACAGCTTGTATTATTTTGCTCAGCGCTGGCCCGCAGCTTTCTTTTCGAGCCCGGTTATTTCCATATTACCAGTTCAAATGGTGGCTTTTGGCACATTGGGTTCAATTGCTGGCTATTGGCTGGCGGTCCGATATAATTACTGGAGAAAGCACGAAGCTAATTAGCAGGAATAAATTTAAAACATCTTTTTTCGGCCCTTCAATCTGTGTAACTATAACCATTGCAAGTAGTTATACGTCAAACGTCTAATAATCAATCACTGTTGTCTAAACAAAAACAAAATAGGTTGTTTTCGGTCTCCGAATTAGCCGAAATATATCTGTGTTCGAAGCATGTTGGCCGCTTGAAGTAAGTGGCTATTAGACAATAGAATATAAAAGGCATTTGATTGGTAAGTGAGTGAACAGTCAACTGGTTTTTTCGTAGTTACTAAGGTAAGACCAGCCAACAAAAGGAGTTAACAATGTTGGTTCTAAGCAGACAAAAAGATGAATCGATTGTTATTGGCGATGATGTCGAGATTACCATTGTTGATGTCCGGGGCGACAGGGTTCGGTTGGGTATAACAGCACCAAAGGAGATCCCGGTTCATCGCAGGGAGATTTACGACGCGATTCAACGCGAAAAAGCCGAAGGAAAAAAGCCGCAAAAGAAACCGGAGAAAACTGCCCGGAAGCAGGCTGAAAAGGAACCCGAGGAGCAATCCGAAAGCACTCCTCAAGAGCAGCCCGAAAAAGAGCCTCAACAGCAGCATAAATAGGAAAGGATTCCCAGCAATCCTTATTTCGTGTTATCTACAAACCGTCCAATGTAATTTCACGGACAACATTTGAGCAGGACGGTTTTTTGATGCGCTGGTTTCCAGCCGGTGCGAAGACAATTCAGCACAGCCTGTTTTCCCATCTTCTCATGGGGTAAAGTGGGGCCTACATTCGTGTGTAGCGTGGTCCGCCGGTGCCTTCTGGAACGGTCCATCGGATATTGTCGAAGGGACATTTGCGCTGGCAGGTCTTGCAGTGCAGGCAGTTTGATGGATTGGCCGGTTTGACATCGTTCTGGATCGTCTCATATACCCCCGCGGGACAGAAGATGATACAGGGACTATTGAATACCGGCGTGCAATTTGTTTTGCAAATTTCAGAATCCAGAATGGTTAAATGTGAGGGTTGCTCTTCACGATGCTCAGTAGCTGCAACGGCGGTGAAGGTATCCTTATCAAAGTTCTGGTTGGGTTTAAGGCGGTATTTGGAAGTCATCATCGTCTCGTAGTCTTTTTCGGCCTTGAATTTCGGCAGCAGTCCGCCAAGGACCGACAGCGGCATTCCCTGCAAAGGACCAAACTTTGCAATTGTCTGACGGAAGTTTCTGGCTGAATACATTTCTTTGATGACATTTGATTGTTCGAGCAATTTAGTATATCTATTCGCTGCCTGTTCCGGGTTGTTGAAGGTTTCGGTAATAGCGTTTGCTGCCTGCATGCCAGAATCAATAGCGTTGTGCAGTCCTTTTATTTTGAGCATATTTACAAAGCCGGCACTGTCACCCAAAATCATAACGTTCCCTTTGCCTATGCTTGCGGTTTGCGGGTCTCTTGGGATGGCATAGAAACCGCCTTCGGGTATCATTTTTGCACCGGCCTCCACAACGATGCCATCGTCGACAAACTGCTTTACAAAGTGATGATTTTTGAAATTAGTCAGCGCATCCTGCGGATTAAAATCGCAGTACTTCCAGTCAGCACCCACAATCATTCCAACAGATAAGTGGTCCTGTTGTCCGGCATATACAATGCCACCTCCAAATATTCCCGGGCCGCGCACGGGGGTCCAGATTGGATAGCCCATAGCGTGCACGACTCTGCCTGCGGTAAATTTTTTGTATTGTTCGCTGCGTACCTTTATGAGTTCTTTTACGCCTAACGAATACAGCTGTGGGCTTTGTCTGTGCAGGCTTGCCTTTTCTACGAATTTTTCCGTTAAAAGGCCGTCGCATCCTTCGGCAAGTACGACGAAGGATGCGTTTATGATTTCGCCTTCAACAAAGTTTGGCTGTTTTTTACCTTCTTTGTCGAGCCCCTGGTCAACGAGTTTAACGCCGAGGGCATTTGCTGATGATTCGTCGAGAATTATGTCTTCAGCGGCGAAGCCGGTCAGGACCTCGGCACCAAGGTCCTTTGCGATTTGTCCCATCCATCTGGTGAGCTTGCTAATAGATACGGAATAGTCACCCTTGTGTGACATCTGGCCAAAGCCCAGGTGGAAAGTATTTGCGAGTTTGACAGCAAAAGAGATGTCGAATGACAGTTTCTTTCCCAGCAGGAACATAATATTGTCATTTAGGATTTTGTTTGCCAGAACCTCTCTGGCTGCATCGGTGTTCTCCCAGTCTGGCATGGCTGAATCCAGAAGTGTGAACAGGGGCTCAGGTTCTAAAACAGCGCCGGAGAGGTTATGATTACCCAGATTAGCTGATTTTTCTATGACGCAGACGTCAATTTCCGGCTTTATAATTTTTAGCTGTATCGCAGTTGCCAAGCCAGCCGGGCCCGCTCCAATTATCAGAGTGGATACTTTATTGTAGTCCTTATTCTTTGACACGTTTTACTCTTCCTTCAAGACCTCAACCAGTTGTGGCACTATCTCTTCGGCGGTTCCGACAATGTAGTAATCGCACTGCTTAAATATGGGTGCGTTTGGGTCGCTGTTGATTGCGACGATAGTTTTGGTGTTTGCAACGCTTATCATGTGCTGGATGGCGCCGGATATCCCTAAAGCGATATAGAGTTTTGGCCTGACTGATGTGCCGGTCTGGCCGACCTGGTGCATTCGTTCGGCAAATCCCTGCTCTACAGCCGCGCGCGAAGCACCTTTTTCGACTTCAGTTTCCAGTTTTTTGCTCAGGCTGTCGCATAGAGCACCCACAAACTGGTCATAATTGTCACGGTTCTGGACACCCCTGCCACCACTGACAATCACGTCGGCATTAAAGTTCACATCGCCGGTGCCAAGCTCGGTCTTAATGATTTCCAGAGTGGAATCTTCATTTGAAATTTTTGGCTTGTGTCTGATGACCTTGCCTACTCGTGACTGGTCAGGTGGTAGTCTTTTCATAACGCCCGGCCTTGCGGTAGCCATCTGCGATCTCGAATTTTTAGTGCAGATAGTAGCCATAACATTTCCACCCAGTGCTGGCCTGGTTTGTAACAGAAGTCCTATTTCGCCTTTTCGTGAACTGTCCCTTATATCCAGTCCTGTGCAGTCGGCAGTCAGGCCGCAGCTGACTCTGTACGAGACCATCGGTGCAAGCACTCTGCCCCACGGAGTTGCGGCAAAGAGTACGATTTGCGGCCAATAGGTACTAATGCAATCGGCGACAGCTTTGCGATGCACAGCGGGGTCGGAGATACTGAGGAGTTTATCTTCGATGATGTAGATGTTGTCTGCGCCGGCAGCAATAAGTTCTGTTGCCATTGGCCCCACGTTGCAGCCAGCTAAACATGCGCCTACCTTTGTTTCGAGGGAATCAGCGAGATCGCGAGCTTTGCCAATAAGTTCAAACGTAGCAGGGTGGACCGCGCCATCGGTGTGTTCCGCCACGACCCAGACTTCACCCCTGAAGGTTGGTTCGGTTAACTGCAAACCGTTGAGCATGTCCTCCAGCGTTTTCTTGTGAAAGTGCTGGTCTGCTGTAGCAAGAATCTTTTCCTTGGTTGCCGGGTCAATTTGACTTATCTTGTTGATGCCAAGTTCTCTGAGCTGGCTGGTTAAAATATCATAGTCCTCTTGTTCTTTTTTCGTTCCCTCGAAGCTTCTGTCAAACAGACTCGCTCGTTTAGCGGGCAGGATGTAGCGAGCTGCTTGGGTTTTCCCGGCCTGACCTGATTCACCGTTATCGCTTTTGAAGTTTTCAACGATGGCCTTAGCCAGTGAATTCACATCGCTTAGCTGTTGGCATTTTCTGGAGCTTTTGCCCGGTGGAAAAACTCGTATTACACTTGTCTTGGAGCCTGTAACACCAATGTGGGAGGCATTGATGTCGTCGCTGGTCTGGCGGACAATCTCGGCTCTGTTTGCCTGCCGAGTCGCGGTAAATGTTGCAAAAACGGGATACTCATATTTTGCAACGGTTATTACGGCGGGCAGCTTTTTGGCGGCGACTACTTGGCTGCCACCGCTTACGATGCGTGTGAATTCAAAACGGTTGTTCTTGAATTCAGCTTTGGTGACGTAGGTAATGCAGGGCAGGGCCAGCTCCTCAGCTATTTGTGGGGGCACTTGGGCCGTATCGCCGTCGACCGATTGCATACCGCAAACTACATAGTAATCGTTGTCGTTTTTCAGAATTTCGACTGCTATTTTTCTGATTGCAAATGCCAGTGGGTTCGCGGTTGCTACGGTATCTGCTCCGCCGAGAGCTTTGTCGGTTAGCAGAACGACAGTGTCGGCACATCTGCTCAGGCTGTATCGCAGGATCTCTTCGGCCATCGGCGGCCCCATAGTTAAGGCTATGATTTTGCTGTGTTGGTCCGAGCTGTCTCGTCTCATCTGATTTGCAAAAGCCAAAGCCTGAGCATCCAGGTTGTTGATTACGCTGGCCAACCGGCTTCGGATAAGTGTCCCGGTTTTTGGGTCGAAGGCATTGTCGGTGATTTGCGTGACGTCTGGAACCTGCTTTACCAAAACGATGTAGTCACTCATATTTCGTGTCTCGTATTTTGTATGGAGTATTTAGTTTTGAGTGGGTTCAAAGCTAAATAGCAACCTGGATGTTCCATAAGTTTTTGATTTTTAGACAGCCTAAGTTTCTGTAATACAAGTAGTTAATAAAATAAGCCCACAGAAAGAGGAGGGCTGTTAATATGACAAAGTGTAAACGACAAACCGTGACCTTTTCAAGACCTAAAAGCAGAAAAATCCCAGTTGATTTCAATGGCAGAGAAATTACCTTTGGCTCAGGAGCTATGCTGTTGTAGGGATTGATGAGCGTATCGGCTCAGGGTTGCTGTGAAAAAGTTTTACATTTTGCGGAGCACAGGTTATACTTGAGTTGCGAAAGGATTTTTTGAGGCCTAAGATGACAGAAAGGACTCCCAAGGTTGTTGTCATTGGCGGCACTTATGTCGATATGGCGATAAGGTGCGGCCAAATCCCGCCTCCCGGGCAGAGTGTTACCGGCTCTGCTCTTTCCTACAGGGCCACCGGACCGGGGCCAAATCAGGCGGTGCAAGCTGCACTTTGCGGCTGTGAGGTGCATCTTATCAGCAAAGTGGGCAGCGACCCATTCGCTGAAATGGCCAGGGCGAGTCTGGCTGAGTTTGATGTAAATGTCGACTTTGTCGGTGTTTCGGGGGCAAAAAATACGGGTGTTGTTGTGACGTTGGTTGACGCCGAAGGAGAAAACGCCGCTTGTTGTTACATCGGCGCCAACAGCGCCTTGTGTCCGGAGGACATTAAGGCTGCTGAGCAGGTTATCTCTGAGGCGGCTGTCTGTTTGATTGACGGCAAGCTACCGCAGAAGACAATTATAGCTGCTATTCGCTGCTCATTGCTGCATGATACAAAGATCATTCTTAACCCTGCACGACCGATAGAGCAGGGTAGCCAGCGAGACAGCGATTTACCTATCGAGTATTTTTCAGCTCATATCCTGATTCCGAATCTTGGTGAAGCTGCTGACATTACAGACCAGTCGGCAGCGAGTGTTCGAACCGCCAAGCTCATCGGCTCGGACCTGGTTGCTCGTGGAGTCGAGTCCGCTGTGATAACGATGGGCAGGCGCGGTTGTATGGTCGTTGACAGAGAAAGTGCCGACCATATCCCGGCTTTTGAGGTGGAGCTTGTTAACCAGACGGGCAGAGGTGATGCTTTTGCAGGCGCGCTAGCTGCTTATTACGCTGTCAAAGACGATGTGAGAGGAGCAGTTAGATTTGCATCCGCAGCGGGAGCTTTGGCCTGCACAAAATTCGGCTCGATTGAGGCCCTGCCCACAAAGGCAGAGATTATCGAGTTGTTGCAGAAGGAAGATATCAGCTGATTGTAGGCACTGGCATTTGTTTATTGCAATTCTTTAATCCCACCAGGGCGTAATTATTCACCTTCACTGAAGATTCTTTGGGTTAGTCTGGCCGGGTTATCGATAGAATCGAACAGCCTAATTTCAATCATATACGCAGATAGTTGCGCACAAAAAACAGAAAGTTGAAAGAATTTTTTACTGTTTCTGCTGTAACGGTTTAGCTCAAGGCTCACCACTTAATTCACCATTTTTTTCGCATCAAATGAGCAGGTTCATCCAATTATGGAGGCAATAAATATTGTTTCCAGCAAATTGTAAGTCGTGGTTTATGAATTGTGAATCACGAATAACAGGAGAGATGAACATGGGTTTCGACCTCGGTATCTTTAAAGACCCACAGCTCGATGCAGACTACATTGAGTGGCTGCCTTATAGGCAGGTAAGTATCA
>CAYSLN010000001.1:31638-41864 GCA_964431825.1 uncultured Pirellulales bacterium
CGCGATGCCTGCCTGTGCCCACGCGCCGAATTCGCCGCCACCTGCAGGCTGGTCGCGTCTCTCTATGATGTAAATTCGCACCTGACCGCCGGAGCCGGGGGCGGGCGCCTTCCAGTCTAGAAGAATCGTACTAGCGCCCTGTATAACCGCATCGAGGTTACGTGGCTGACCCGGTGGATAGGCGGGTGATGGCGGCGCCTTCGGACCCCAACCAATATATTCGAGCTTTTCGCTGTCTGTACCGACATCCACCTCGGATTTTTTGAGTTCCTTCTTCATCACTTCTACAAGCGCAACAAGTTTGTCATCCTTTTCTTCGGTAGCTACCTGTGCTATAGCCAGCGCATAATTCTGAGTGTTTTTTGCAGCCATGTATAGGTTGCGCCTTCCCGACAGCCCCGGTCCTTTATGACTGGGAAAATCTGCCGCGTGGGCTGCATAACCGGCGAGCATAGTATTAACCAACACCAGAATATCTGCTTCTCGTTTAGGGAAAATAGGCAATTAACTATTCCTCAGCATTTAGTTATTGGTGTTTGGTATTTTACAGTACAACTGCAGCTGTATTAGACGGCACACTTTCGCCGCCTGCATTGACGGCCTTGACGCGGTATTCAAGCTGTGGGCCTCGTGGTTGGTTTGTCAGTGTCGTTTCTGTCTCCAGCGCTATGCCGACTTGTGCCCACGCGCCGAACTCACCACCGCCAGCGGGCTGCTCTCGTCTCTCTATGATGTAAGTCCGCACCGTACCGCCTGAGCCACGTGCCGGGAACTTCCAGTCTAAAAACAGCGTGCCGGGCCCCTGAATAACAGGGTCGAGATTACGTGGCTGGCCGGGTGGGTCGGCAGGTGTTGGTGGTGCCTTCGGACCCCAGCCGATATATGCAAGCTTCTCGCTGTCTACGCCAACATCGACCTCGGATTTCTTCAGCTCATCTCTCATCTTATCTTCGAGGTCATCGATTTTTAGGTTCTTGGCTTCAGTGGCGACCTGTGCTTCAGCCTCTGCGTCGACCTGAGCGGTCTTGGTGGTATTATAATCGCCAAGTGCCGTCGTAAGGCCGGCTGCATCAGCGCTGGGGAAATCGGCTGCATGGGCTGTGTAACCGGTGATCATATTATTGGCCAGAGCCACCACATCTGCTTCTGCTTTTGGAAATTGCGCCATCTTTTTTAAGCTCCTTAAAAGTTAATAACTTTTTTATGTTTCCCCGCTTTTACGGGCATGTAAACGACCTTATCTTAATCATCAGGTTAAACTTTCCCGGGAGATGATGCTTTAGCCTTCATAACAATCTCCGATGCGGCCGTAGCCGTTGATTTTCGAGTCATCGGCGCGTTTTTACGGAGCCATGCCAGTGCGCCAGCGCCACGAATGTCACCTTTTGTCACAAGTTTCTGCTGGACTTCGGCGGAAATCTGCTGGTCGAACCAGCGGGAGCGATACGCGAAGAAGCCGGCAACGATTACAAGCACAACACCACCTCCGAAGGCTATCCAGCCGAGGTAGCGGTCGAGCAGCATTGGCATAGCAATAAAGCCCGCTCCAAGTGCCAACGTTAATAAGGAGGCCGAGACTGGTATTATAGGCAGCCACGCCCTTGCAATCATCAGTCCCACCCCCGCAACACAGGCGATGATTCCGGCCCATGTAAGCGGCTGCAGTTGAGCCAGGGCCTGGTCCTGGCCATGACTGGAGCCGATCTGTGCCCTGATACCGTTGACTACAACACTTGCACCTTCAGCCGGGTTACTCGGCTGGGTGACATCAAGAATGATTTTACCTTTGGTCTGGTCTTCGGTAGTCGTTGATGATTTGGATGGATTTAGAGGTTTCTGCTCCGCATTTGACCATTTGGTCACGCGAATGTGACCGGGCTTATTATTATAGCTTTTACATCCGGCGACAGATATTGTCATAGATACTGCTATCAATAAATTGACTGTTAATATCCGCATTAGTCTATCTCCGCATATCGTTTCTTAACTTAAGGGCAAATTTACTTTTCTCTTGCACAGCGTGAGCGGCAATGAAGTTAATTTACTTAGCCGTTCCGCAGCGTGCGCAGCCACGAAACAAATTTACTTAGTCGCAAAGTAGATTGACTTAGCCATAAATCAAACTTACTTTGCCTCTGCGCAGCGTGCGCAGCCACAAAGCGAATCGACTTAGCCGCAAGGTAAATTCACTTTTCCCCGGTGTATGTCTAAAAAGCCGTTTTTTACCCCATTAATTAAGTAATCGGCAGATTACCGCTTTAAATCAGGTCTTTTTCCGATGATGTGACAGCGTTATGGCACAGTTAGTGAAAATTTTCGCTTTGAGTGGTTGTTTTATCACCTTAATGTTATTTACTTAATATTTTTTCAGGTGGGGGAGATTTGTGGAGACCATTTTTTTTAATCCAAAGCTACTTCAATCCACACCCCCACGCGGGGGGTGACACTGAATCATTAACCTTTTACTAAATAAAAGCTTATAGGTCGATAGCTGCGAAAGGCATAATTATTTTGCGAAGCTGTAATACGGTCAGTCTAATCTTTTCTCTAATTAACTTGTCAAACAACACTTATACGCTTTGCGAAACCCCTTGGCAAATGATGTCAGCTTGCGATTCGCGACCTCATACAATCAGAGGCCCCTGTGGGTCATAAGCGGGTTTTGCTCCGAAATGTTCTACTCGTCTTTTCCAGTTTTTGCCCAGAAAGTAAAACCGTAAGCTGTCTTGTTTTTCATCGATGATACTTATTAACTCCTGCTTTAGTTTCGTCCATTGAGCCGGATCCAAAATACATTCAAAGACCGAATTTTGTACACGTTGCCCTTTGTTCTCGCAAGTCTTAGCAACGTTTCTTAGCCGTTTTCTTGCCTCTGCGGTTTCGGTATTTACGTCGTAGGTAATCAGTACCATCATAATCGTTAATTGTTATCTTGATAGAAAAGGTGGGTATCCTTTTAAATCTCCTCTCAAATATCTTGCCAGCAACAGCGCCTGTATATAAGGCAATAGCCCAATCTGCACTTTCTCATTTAAGAATGGATGAGTTATTTTTTCTTGTTTCCTTTTCTGCCATGCTATAAGAACGCTTTTGCGTGTTTCATCATCCATTATCACTGCACCTGTCTCCGTCTTTTTGAAACCATCCGGCTTAATCTGCTGCCGATTTACCAGAGACAAAGCCAACCTATCAGCGAGATACGGTCTGAACTCTTCTATTAAGTCGAGTGCAAGACTTGCTCTGCCGGGCCTGTCTCTATGCAAAAAACCAACGGCTGGATCAAGACCCACTGATTCAAGTGCGGATTCTATATCATGAACGAGAATCGTATAAAGAAAAGACAACAAAGCGTTCATATTATCCAAGGGTGGTCTTTTGTTTCTATCCTTTAAGAAAAAGTCGTTTTTATTGGCTGTGATTAAGTGATCGAAGACATCGAAATAGGTTTTTGCTGCTTCTCCCTCCTTGCCGCGTATTATTTCAAGCGTCAGATTATGGTCTAATTCATAGATAAGATTCCCCAGCAGGCTCGATGCTCTTGTTAATTGCAAATTATTTTCATTGTCTGGTCTGTCTCTTGTGGCGCGTAAAAGTACATTTCGGCAGTTTGCTATCTTTGCCGTTACAATAGATTTTGCAACATTTGCGGATAGATGCAGGTCATCGGCCTGTCTATATTGTTCCCGTCGCAGAAGAACGTTTCCCCGAACTGGCCCGTGAACCCTTGCGAGGAATCTACCGTTTTCGGTTAGAAATGACAATGTAACATTTCGTTCCCCACAAAGCCCCATTAAAAAAGGACTGCATGATACCTGCCCGAAACAGATGATGCTGCCCAAGGTATGTATGGGGACACGAAGTTTTTCTTCGTTCTCTACTCTTACGAGGACGGTATCGCCTTTTCGGCTAAGATAGCTTCCCTGAGTGGTAACAAACAGTGTGTTAAGCAATTGCTTCACAGCGGCTCCTCTGGTCCTATAGATTTTGCCTTTGCCAGATAATGTTCGATGTCCTTATTGATGCCGGTTATTTCCGGCATACAAATTTCAAATAATGAGCAGCTTTTGCATTTCTTCTCATATTTTGCCTTAGGAGTTGCACGGCCTGTTGTTAGCTGGTGCAATACTCCGACAATCTGTTCCATTTGTTTGCGCAATATGTCGGTAAAATTAACCTGTTGCCTTCTTCTCGGTCTGCCGTAGAAGATAAAGCCGCTTTCAATGTTTGTTTTTAGCATTTCTTCAAGACACATTGCCTGAGCGCAAATTTGAACTTCGTCGCATATATCAATCTTGGGTTTGCCCCTTTTATACTCAACCGGTATAGGTTTCCAGAAACCCTCTGTTTGCTCAAGTTTTATACCTTTGTCGGTTCTATGGAATTCCACAACGTCGGCCTGTCCTGTTAATCCCAGCCGATAAGAGCAGAGGCGTAATCCTCGAACGATTCGTAAATCCGGCCGGTTTTCTGTTTTTGCTTCGTGAGTCTTATCGTGCAGCAGCCTGCCTTCGGCAGTGAGGCGGTTTTCGCTCCAAACCTGCTCGATATGAATCAGGCCCCACTGTCTCGGACAAAAAACATAATGCTGCAATGCCGATATCGGAATTAAATCGTCTTCGGAAAACATGCCTGTTTAAAGCTTTTCGAGAACTTCCACGCCCTGTGGCATATCAGCCTGCTTCGGCACCATTATTGAATAATCAGCAAAGGAATGAGCAGGCCTTTGTGCATCTTCTGACGGACCAACTTTCACAAGGTCGAAAAGTATACCAGATTGAGTGTTTCCAAGATGGCTAGCATGTTTGAAAATAACCAATTTTCTTGGCCTCATTTCACCCCGGGCAGCCGCATGATCGTTTTCAAAGGCATTTAAAAGCGATTCCCAGAGAAGATTTAAATCACCTTCTGAGAAACCGGTTTTTTGCGCATCTACAACTGATATAAACCCATGCATTCTGTAAAGACCGTAAGGTATGGTAGATTTTCGGCCAAAAGTGGAAGCATGTTCCCTTTTCTCCTGTTTCTTTGCTTCTTCTTTTGTTGTGACCGCACAACGAGTAATGGAATGATCGGCTTGATAGATGCGGTCTTCTGATCGGGAAAAAGTAAATTGAACAGGACCACGGACAGTTCCTGCTCCCTTAGCACCTGTACTTAGCACTGCTCCAAAAGTTCGAATATCGAAATATTGCTCACACAGGCTTTTTTGTCTATCTTGCGGCTTTTCTCCAGTCGTGGAATCAATAATGTCATTCAAAATATTTTCTTGGCGGATGAAAATGTCATACGGCTTACTCAATTTATGTTTTAGCATAACATAATTTCTGACCTTCCGCTTTATGCAAACATCCGTTACCAATCCTTGTTGATTTTCGGCGTCTGCACGCGGCAGGTTAGCCTGATCCGGGTCTCCATTCGGATTGCCATCTTTTACATCAAATAAATATACAAAGTCATACCGGTTCTTAATTGCTTCACTCATCTTGAGCCTCCTGTTCTTGTGTGATTTTTTTTAAATCCGGTTTATTGAACCGAAAAATTTTCTGATGATAATAACCAATAGCAAATTGTCCCTGTTCCTCTAATGAAAAAGTTGCTGGAAATTCTTCGATTTTTATATCTTTGCATAATGCCTGTAATTCTTTGTCCAAGACAATTGCAAGGCCGGGTTTTTCCCCTTTCAATTTCGTAAAATGTTTTGAATTCAAATTAAAAAGTCTTCCGAACGCTGATGAAGGCAGAGTCATTGAATAGGTAAAATATTTTTCCCGTATTCCGGCATTCAGGTCGCCATGTGCAGCAAATTGAATGCTTTCCAATTTTGCGAAAATCTGCCCACAGATATAAGCTACGGGTCTAACACTTTCTTGACTCATTTTTTCTTGAACCATAAAAATACCTCCTTTATTGTTTCTGTTTAGAATTAGTTTTATAAGTGCCGCGCGTTCCGGCGTGACGCCTTTTTTATCCGACCTTGCGCGTTTTAATACGGATGTAAGTATCCAAATTGGCGGTGGGTTATTTTTTAATGCACAGTTCCATAAATGCCCGGCAATGCGGGAAAGCGTGATTTCTTTATCTTCTTTTTCGTTCTGACAGCTTCGCGCAAGGTCGTAAAGGCGGGAATAATGTGGCTGACATTTCTTCGAATCAAAATCGAAATAGTCTATGGCGATATCCTGGAACCATTTCGCAATATTTTTACGGAAATCCACGAGACTGGTTTCAATCCAATCTCGAACGGATATGCGCGCAGCCGAACCGGAAAGCGTGCAGGAGTAAAATTGATCGGTTTTGAGGTATTGCGTATTTCTATTGTTGCCTTGTGCTACAGAATCTACGAGATTTGCTATCTCCCGCGGATCAGGCTTATCCAATAAGCCGACTTCGTTGACTTGTGCATTTTCCCGCGCCCAAAAAACCATTGCCGTATCTGGTCCAAAGTTTTTACGATTGGTATAGGCTGTATATTCTTTTCCTTTTTTACTTAACACTCTCGGTCCTGCAGATAAAAGCCAATTCAAGCCCTCTACATAAGTCTTAGCACAATTTGTACATATTGCAGAATTGTTGTTACCTTTTAATTCGTATGACTCAAAAGCATTTTTATTATATGATACTAAGGCGCTTCCGCTGCTTTGTCCTTCGGGCACTTTTTTTATCATTCCATGAGGTTCATCAACCACGGGATATTCATCCGTATTACAAATCGAACATTTTTTTCGAGTCTTGGATAAAAGCATTTTCTGTGTTTTTTCGTAGTATTCGATAATACTCTGAAACACATTTGCCTCTTCATGAATGCGTTTATCCCTATTGAGAACTCGGAAAGCGATATTACCCTTCCTTTCTTTCTCTGGTATAGCATTTTCAAATTCCGAAAGAGCTTTATCAACACCATTTATTTTGTTTTGCTTGTAAAAGAATAATACCGGTTTCAATTCCTTCAAATTTTTATATTGCTCAATCTTATCTAAATAAAGTTGATGTTTTTTCTTTGAAGATTCACCTCCATAACCCAGCACTTCTTCGGCTTTATCAAGGAGAAGGCGAGCCTTTCCCTTTTTAGCGGTAATTGTCTCAGCGGTTGTCATCTTTTTTTCAAAAGTGTTATAACTATGAAAACTACCATCCTCGTTAATAACGAGGTCTATTGTTACGGGTTCTTCTTTTAAAGCATTATGAATAAATTTTCGGCTATTATTTTGTGTCCTGATTTTCTTTCCTAATTCACTTAATTCCTTGATCATACCGCTGCCTCCTTTTCTTCCTTTTGGTTGAAATTATAAAGAACGGCGGAGATTTCGCTATCCATTGGTGGTCGTTTATGGCTTGAAGTCATCATTTTATCATTTTCCGGAACCTCACAATTCAAAATGCCATTACGTATCGCAACATTATGAAAGAACAACGGTTCTGGTTTTCCCCCTTCGTCATAAAATAAGTCGAATAGCATGCTCCCAATAGGAATTGTTTCTTGTATCGGCTGTTCAGTTCCATCTGGTTCCATAAATTCGGCGGAAAACTCTCGCACACCAAGGTATGGCCTGCGCCAGCATTGACCTTTTTTAACACGACGAGGAAACATTCCCTCTTTACCGACATTCATTCCAACATACTTTTCAGGTTTGTTTTTGTCCGAGGTTCCTTTCTGATATATTGACGCTTCGATGATGTAAGCCACATCTTTCAAGACAATGCTGTTTCTTTGGACACGTTTTTCCTCGATAATTATAGGGGTACGCCCTTGCTTTGAATTTATTTCATTACGTTTGGCTGTATAAAACCGAATAGGTTTTAATATCCATATTTTTCTCACATACCATTGGAATTCAGGCTTCCAGAGAATGCAATCAAGAATGCCTCTTGCCGCCGAAGGAGTCATGCATGGGTAGGTCATACGCTCAACTTTGAGGTCTGGGCGGGTAAAGCAGGCAAATTCACCTGCCACTTTGATTCGAACGATTTGTTTATCAATCATAAAAATTCCTCCATCGATACCTTTATACAATAGATTTATCAGCCGATATCGGCTCTACCGAAATTCCAGTATCATGGTCATAATTTCCGTACCAAACTCTAATGCCTTGCGGTAACAGATGACAATTATTACTGTTGCTGTTTATGAAATTTTGGTAAACCTGAACAGTATATGGTTGTAACTTTCTATATTCCTCTCGGGTTAAAAACTTTTTATGATCTTCAATCGAATTTATCAGCTTTTTGCTCCCTTCGTTATAGTAATAAATGAACAGCCCTTCAGTTGCTTCGCGAATTATGCGATAACTGTCGTTGACGGTTCCAAAATCAAAATTTTCCTGTGCTGCAATGATTTTATTTTTATCGGGATCAACAAATAAATTGATTACCTGTGAATAATATTCCTTAAAAAAATCATGGCTATACAGCCTGTTAATGTCATTCTGAATCAAGTTTTTCGCATGTTCGGCGCAGGCTTGATATGTTTTATCCGGCATGCTACCTTCTTCAAGTTGAAATAGATAAACTTTTCCATATTTCAGTAATTTGTCCTCACGGTTGCACCGTCCTGCGGACTGGATAATAGATTCGAGTGGTGCCATCGCACGCATTACGCAGGGAAAATCGAAATCAACACCCGCCTCGATCAATTGCGTGGAAGAAACAATTATTTTGCGATTATTTTCCAAATCGCATTGGATGTCTCTTATGACTTGTTGACGGTTTGCAGGACACATTGCAGTGGAAAGGTGGTAACTCTTTTTCCAGCAATTTGAATTCTTAACTGTTTCAAAAAAATCACGAGCCGCTTTTTTTGTGTTAAATATCGTTAATACGGATGAGCTTGCTTCGCTTGCTGTTTGCAGTAAATCCGCCAGTGTGGCAGGTTTTAACTCTTGCAAAAGGTGGTATTCAACACGACGTGTTTTAGCAAAAATTTCTGTGGGATTATCAACCAACGGCGTAATCGCTTCAATTCCGTTAAACTTTTCCTGTTTTTCAAAAGCCGGCTGCGTTGCCGTACAAAACAGAAAAGATGTGCGCATTACATCCTGAACATTCTTTAACATAGAAATGGTTGGCAACAATATTTCTTTGGGAAGGGTCTGAACTTCATCAAAGATCACTACGGATTCGGCGATATTATGGATTTTTCGGCATTTGGAAGGTTTATTACTGAAAAGCGATTCGAAGAATTGAACCGTTGTAGTTACGATTATAGGATAATCCCAGTTTTCACTGGCTAATCTTTTTTGTTTTTGTAGTGGGTCCAATTCGTTTTCATCGTCCTTGTTTGCCGTTTCATTTTCGTTATAAGCGGAATGATGTTCCAACACCCATTCTTCTCCAAAGATATCTTTTAAAATTGCCGCTGTCTGATCAATAACATTGATATATGGTAAGATTATCAGAATGCGTTTCAGGTTATTTGCTTTTGCATGACGTAAAGCCCAAGCTACAGAGATAAGCGTTTTCCCCATGCCAGTAGGCAGGTTCAAGGAATAAAAGCCACACTGCATATCGGCCTTTTTAATCGCATCTTTTCTCGCTTGATTTCGTAGCTTGTTTATTTCCCCCTCCTTTGGCTTACTCGATATCGCTTTCTTAAGTTTATCGATCATTTCATCAATCGGTAGTGGCCGGATGCCCCGATATTGAGGTAAATACGCGTTAAAATACGATTCAGTATCAAGCCAATCCGCATCTGTTAAAGCACTAAAAAGCCAGCGAATAAAAAGCTCTTTTTGTGTTAAGCTTTGAAATGATAATGAGGTAGGTTTTAATTCGCTTTCAGAAAGAGCATTATCTCTCAAAAAGGCCATTACGATTGAATCAAATTCCTTTATTTCCTTTCTTTTGAACTCCTCCGTATCTGTTTTTAAACCAGCTTTGTTTGGGATGCCTTTGTGGTGCCCGTCAATAACAAAAGAAATCTCATCCATTTTCAGAATTCTTGCATAGCCAGCGCCCCAAACAGCATGAGGTACACTGCCACGCCGTCCTCCCTCGGTAAGATATTTCTGAAAAGCGGGTTGATATTTTCCGAAATCATGAATAAGTCCTGCAGTTTTAAACCAAGCCCTTGTTGTTTCATTGCTACCGAATGATGAGGCGATGTCCGCTGTTTTTTTTAAGTGTTCAGCAAGACAATGTTTTTTACCTTGCTCGTTTTCTGAGTGGGCATAATAAGTCATACGTTAATTTTCTTTTCCGCGAATGTTTTTGCTCGGTTTGCGGTGTTTTTC
>CAYSLN010000002.1:0-37404 GCA_964431825.1 uncultured Pirellulales bacterium
AAGATAGAAAAGGCCATTTCAAACAGTCCCGATTTTGCCAATTGGACCAAGGCTTTATTTCGCAGCGCATCACAAAATGAGGTTCCGACCGTACCTTATGGCCTCATTGCTAAACGTCGATTAAAAGCAAATACTGTGATTGGTCCGAATATGGTAGGCCCTGCCAAACCATGGGTTTTGCTGAAGCGCAATCAAAACGTTGTTATTAAAGTTGACAGACTTGGGCTTTTTATTACAGCCCTTGGAAAGGCTAAGCAGGACGGACAGGTCGGCGAATACATAGAAGTGCAGAATTTGGACTCGCAGCGGATAATTCTGGCTAAAGTTAATGAAGACGGAACTGTAGAACCTGTTTTTTAGAAAGAGAAAAATATGAAGAATAGAACTATGTTAATGTTTGTCTTGATGTCTCTTATGCTCTGTTTGGGCAATTGCACACAAGCAGGGTCTATCTGGTCCCAAAGGGATAGAAATATGAGGGACTTGTACGCTGATGATGTGGCTCGCCAGATAGGTGATGTCCTAACCATAAAGATATCGGAGGACAGCAAGATAGACAACAAGGCAAAGAGAGATCTGAAAAAAGAGACCGACAGGTCAACTACTTTTGATGGTAACCTCGGTATTAAAACCAACAAAAGCAACCTCATACCGAGAATGCCTGGATTTACCATGTCGGCTGACTCCAGCAATGAGCTAAAGGGAAAAGCTGATTACAAAGACGAACGCAAATTCGTTGATAGCATCACCGTGGTCGTCGAGGATATCCTGCCAAACGGTAACCTTGTAGTTATGGGGACTCGCAATCGTAATATTAGCGGCGACAAACAAATCATTAAAGTAAGCGGTATAGTTCGGCCAAGTGATATTGCGTTTGATAATACAGTCAAAAGCGAACAAGTTGCAAATTTCTGTATTATCACCACGCTTGGAGGTGTTTCGGAACCTTATAACAGGCCAGGCTGGCTTGGACGGATATTTGATATCATCTGGCCATTTTAGAGTCAGCCTGCCGACAGCAATGTGGAATTATTTTTGAGAGTTCAGTAACATGAAATTTCGTTCAACAATTTTATTATTAATCCTGCTGAGTGCAGTTGAAGTCGGACAATGTGAGCGAATAAAGGATATCGTCGATATTCAGGGGGTGAGGAGTAACCCGCTTAGCGGGATTGGGCTAGTTATAGGTCTGGCTGACACTGGCGACACCACTTTGCCGTCACAGCAGATGCTGACGAATATCCTGAGAGATTCAGGGTTGGTACTTTCTCCCGATGATTTGACAGGCGGCAATATCGCCATGGTTATGGTGACAGCGGAGCTGGGACCCTTTGCTCGTGAGGCCTCACGTATTGATGTTGACGTCTCTTCCATAGGAGATGCCAAAAGCCTTCAAGGTGGAATGCTCTTGCCTACACCGCTAAAAGGTCTTGATGGTCAGATTTATGCAGAAGCCCACGGAGGAGTTTTCATCGGTGGCTGGTCGGTATCCGGCAAACAAGCCTCTATCACGAAGAACCATCAGACGGTCGGTCGAATACCTGGAGGCGCCGTTGTCGAAAAGTCAGAAATTGCCACTTTTGTTGAACACATTGCCGATGATAGGTTTATCACGCTTAATCTTAGAAACAACGATTTCTCAACCGCCGAGCATATCAGTAACGCAATAAACCAGAATTATTCAAACAGTGCAGTAGTTGTTGATGCCGGTACTATTACAGTCAAGATACCCAATCAAATTGACCAGACGGGCATAGCAGGTTTTATCGTCGATATTACCCACCTTGAAGTAAGTGTTGATGTCCCTGCGATAGTAGTTATTAACGAACGTACCGGTACGATTGTGGTTGGAGAGAATGTCGGTATTTCTGCAGTGGCGATCTCCCAGGGTGGCTTGATTGTGAAAGTCAAGGAACAGAAAAACGTTTCCCAGCCGACAGCGGCGTTTTCCGAGGGCGCAACGACAGAAGTTACTGATGAGACCCTATTAGGGGTCCAAGAAAAAGATGGGTATCTGGTCCCGGTTTCCAGAGTAGTTACTGTCTCAGAGTTGGCTAAAGCTCTCAACGCAATAGGAGCAACACCGCGGGATCTTATAGCGATATTCAATGCTTTGAAAAAGGCAGGGGCCCTCCAGGCTAAGCTGGAAATAATGTAGGAATAGTTTTATGCATAGCGCCAAATTAATATCGACCGAAGCGGCTTCGCCTCAGGCACAACTGGAGAAGATAGAGAAAATAAACAGTGCTCCAGAAGCGAAGAAAAAACAATTCGCCAAGGATTTTGAATCTGTCTTTATTAACAAGCTGCTCGACGAAATGAAAAATACTATCGGAGATTGGGGCTTAGAGAGAGATGGAACTTCCAAGCAAGTTGAGGACATATTCTGGTTATACCTAGCTCGCGATATTGCAAACAACGGCGGCTTTGGGATGTGGAAGGACATATATCAGTTCTTAACTGATTCAGGACATAAAAATACAGTAGCAGAATCGTTAGACGAAAATTTATGAAACCAGCGGTGATTAAAATAGAAAATAAAGTTGACCAGTTGATGGACGTTCTTGATAGGGATATCCAGCACGTCCAGGATACTCTGTCGAGGTTGAATGAGCTCCGTGGTCTGGTTATCAAACGGGACGATGCATCCTTGGGTAAGCTGCTCGAGAGCATCAGAAGTGAAACAGACAGCTACAAAGACATCGAATCGAAACGGCAATCGCTTCGAGAAGAATTGGCGATTGCTTTGGGCTGTGACATCGGGCAAATGACATTATCCAGACTCGAAGCTGAGTTATCCGGGGGGAAAAAAGCTGGAGTAACTGAGAGAAGAGCAAAATTACAGACATTAGCCGGTAAACTTAAGAAGGAACATTTACGTACGACGATGCTTTTGTCAGATTGTGCCAGGTTCAACGGTGTGCTTTTAAAGAGCGTTCTTGAACTTGGTCAAGCAGGGACAATTACATACAGTCCAAGTGGTTCCACCGAACGCCAAACTGACTCGGCTTTTGTGAATTTACGGTTTTAAGACACACTGTTTGATTGGATTTAGGCGATGTCGAATTTCAGCATAGGTATTAGCGGTCTTGATGCTGCCAAGAAGGCACTTGACGTAATTGGTAATAATATTGCAAATGCAGCTACCGAGGGCTACCACCGCCAAAGAATAGATTTTTCACCGGCCTATTCATCGCAGCAGGGATCGATTTTGCTCGGTGGAGGCGTCGATGTCAAAAGCATAACAAGAATGATCGATAATCTTCTAGAGCAGGAGATACTTCGGCAACAGTCGGTCTTAGAGCAGGTTTCCCAGGAATTTGGCACGCTGAGCACGGTTGAAAATGCATTCGGAGAGCTTTCCACAGAAGAAGGTGGTTTGAATGCAGCGATAGATAAATTCTTCAATTCACTGCAAGACCTTACTTCTCACCCGGGAGAGATTATCTGGCAGAATCAGATTGTTAGCGATGCAAAGGCTATGGCTGATCAGTTTAGGACGATAGGAGAATTTCTGAGTACCCTAGAGAATCAGATTCAGTTAGAAGTCGAAAATACTGTTGACTCTATCAACACTCTGACAAGCCAGATTGCTGAGCTCAATAGTAAAATAGAATCGATTCAGTTAAGGGGTGGGGATGCCAACACTATGAGCGATCAGAGGGACCAGTGTATATCAGAACTGTCCAAGTTGATTGGCATCCAGACACTAAGTAGAAATTACGGCGTGGTTGATGTAAGTGCAGGAAAAATACCACTTGTAATGAATGCTTTTGCAAATGTACTGGAGGCTGGTTTGGATGAAAGTAGTAGTTTGGGTCTTTCTATTGCAGGCTCATCAAATTATATCACAGATATACAAGGCGGAAAAATTGGCGGATTATTATCGCTAAAAAACGAGCTCGTCTCTGATATTCATACTAATCTGGACTCTTTAGCAACAGCGATAATACAACAGATAAATCAATACCATGTTCAGGGAGTTGGTTCAGAAGGTTCTTTTAGCGAATTGACAGGCTGGAAAAATTCAAGTGAAGACTTATCTGATTTTAGTACTATAAGTGACGGCACAATATATATAAGGGTTATCAATACCGACACTGGTGTAATAACACGTGAGTCAATTGCTATTGATGCAGATGACAACGATTCAGGTTATGATACCTTAAGCGAGATAGCCACAGTTATTTCGGCTATCACCGGCCTGGGTGCTTCGGTGAATTCTTCGAATCAACTGACGATCACGGCCGACACAGGCTATCAATATGATTTTTTACCCGCGGTACTATCGTCACCTGAAACGGCCGCTATTGACTTCAACGGAACATCGGATCCAACAGTGGCCGTCTCAGGTATTTATACAGGCAGTTCAAATGACACTCTAACATTTACAGTCTCAGGCACGGGCAATGTCGGGGTTAAGGATTCCCTCACACTTATAGTAAAAGACAGTGCCCTAAACACGATTGATACCATTAATATCGGTTCCGGCTATGCCGCAGGGGATAAGATTGTTGTTGGCAATACTGGAATCAAGATATCTCTTAGCACAGGTGATTTGGCTGATGAGGATTCTTTCAGCATTGATGTTTTTGCTAACACCGATACTTCAGGCGTTCTTGCTACCGTTGGAATCAACACCTTTTTTTCCGGCAGTGCTGCTGTGGATATTGCCGTTTGCTCGGATATATCTGCTAATCCAAAACGAGTGGCAACAGCTCTTGGGGCGGAGATGACCGACAATGCCAACGCCGTACGAATGGCAGATTTGAAGGATGTGGCCATAAGCAGTTTGAGCTCATTAACATGTGGAGAATTTTATCGTCAGCTGATTACTGACATTGGCCAACAACTCTCCGTCAAACAAATGCGTCAAGACAATATCGAGGTTATGGTACTGAATCTTGCGAACCAACAAAGTGAAGTGAGCGGCGTTGACATTAACGATGAAGCAGCCCAGCTATTAGTTTATGAACAGATGTTTCAGGCAATGGCCAAATATATGAATACAATTAACTCATCACTATCAAGTATTATTGAACTAATATAAACGGCCTCGACTTATTCTAAGGAACCCTATGGGCGAAACACTGAGTAATACTCACAATAATGTCAGCTTTGCATTGAAACTGCACTACAAGGAGATGGCTCGCCTGCAGGAACAGGCATATACCGGCTCACGGGTAAATCGAGCCTCAGATGACCCATCTGCCGCTTATAGGATTTTAGGGCTAAATTCTCAGCAAAGACTGCTGGAAAATTATATGGACAATATTTCCGAGGCTATCAGCATACTGGAGATTTCCAGCTCTGTTATCGAAGACATGGCATCAGCAATTTCTGATGCAAAGGTTTATTTGACTCAGATTATCAGTGGCACATATGATGAAGATGGACGCCAGAGACTTGCGGAACAAATCAACGATACCCTGGAACATATGGTTTCTTTAGCAAATACCGAACATTTGGGCCAGTACCTTTTTGGCGGAAGTAGTACAGGTTCAGCACCTTATGCAGTGCAGCGTACTAATGGAGAAATCACGAGTGTAACATATCAAGGAAGTTTTCAGCAGCGAGATATAGAAGTGGCCCCCGGGGTTCAATCCAACGCTTATCATGTAGGTGAAGACATTTTTTGTTCTAACAACCGAAGTACACCGGTGTTTCTGGGCGATACCGGCGCTGCATCTGGTTTGGGAACATCAAGCGTTAAAGGCGATGCCTGGCTGACTGTAACTCATGATGGCAGCAATTATAAACTCTCTATTGACGATGGGACCACCGAAGTTACTGTTCCGTCAAGCGGAGATATCAGTAATATTGCGGTCACAAATTCAAGCGGAGAAGTTTTATATATAGATGCTACAAATATAGGCAGCACTGGTGTAGACATGGTTAGTGTTCCGGGAACATACGACGTATTTAACACTCTTATTAGTGTCAGGGATCTGCTGGAAAACGAAAGAGGTCTCTCAAATACTCAATTAGCACAGTGCCGAGAGAGGTTATCAAATTCATTGGACGAGGTAAGGAACCTTCTAACAGAAAAAACGATTTCTGTGGGGGCTAAAATCGGATTTATCGATAACCTTAAAGACTCTCTTGAGAATATAAAATTCGATACGGAGGATGAAGCCACTATATTACAGGAGGCTGACATTGCCCAGGTTGCTATAGATATTTCACAGCGTGAAGTTCTATATCAAATGTCGTTGTCAGTGGCCGCAAAACTTATGTCCATGTCCCTTCTGGATTTTATTGAATAGATTGGGGTAGTGCAAAAAATTACGAAAGAAAGACTATACCGGATGATTGACGAAGTTATTTGAAACTGCTGTGGAAAAACGACCATGGTGACTTTAGTCAAAACAAGCCCATGAAGAATACAGGACATACAACAATCTGTTTAATATCTTTACAAACATCGCAGGCAGAGTTGTGGAATCGCAAAAAAACGTCCATGTAATCTATTGGCACGAAATTTGCGTACAAAATAGTAGTTGGATTTTGAAAGGCTGTAATTTGACTATGAGTTTATAAGGAACATAATAGATTACATAGGGAGCACTACAAGTGACAATCGATACAAATTCGAAAGAGAAATCACAAACACAAAACGATGCGGGAAGCCCGAATGATTACCAGAAAGCTTTGGAATTGGCCGAAACAGGCAGACACAAGGAAGCTCTTGGGTATATTCAAAAATATCTTGGTTCATCTCCAAACGATGCAGAAGCTCTGAATGATATTGGAGCAATTCTTCATTGCCTAGACCGCTCGGACGAGGCCATCGAGCATCTTGTAAAAGCGAGAAACCTACAGCCCGACTCGGCGGAAATAATCTGGAATTTATCTGAAACGTATTTGGCCGTAGGTAAAGCGACCGAAGCAATGGAGCTTTTCGACGATATGGAGCGGATGGGTATATTGAATGCAGACATGCTTAACAGAACCGCTAATGTACTTCTAAGCGAGGATAATCTATCTGATGCAGTTAAAATGCTGAACTGGTCATTAGAGCTTTGTCCTGATCAGAAAATTATCCACCCGATGATTGAAGTAATTCGCCATAAAATGGCAGAGAATAACTGCCAATGAAAACATAGTAACTGTAGACTTTTTCAAAGTTGGTTAACGAATTAGAGCTGAATAAATATTCGAAGAAAGCCAATCAGGTATGGATAAAAAAAAGAATGGCGTCATTGGGCAGGATAATACAATCCAACGCTACGAAGAATTACAGAAATTAGGCGACCATTATACTTCGGTTGGTAATTATACCCAGGCACAACAGTGTTATGGAAAAGCAGCATCACTGAGCCCTGATGAGCCTAACCCTTACGTAGGGCTTGGAGTAGTTGCTTTTCAAAAGAATCTTTTGGATGATGCCGAGATAGCCTTTAGAGTGGCTTGTCGGCTTGACCCTGATTGTTCCAGGGCCTATGCCGGTCTGGCTATGGTAGCACAGGAAAGAGCCGACTATGAGAAGGCTTTTGAGATGTATCTTAAATGTCTGGAGTTGGATACAGACAACCTGGCAGCTCTTTTGGGCTTGTTCCAAACCTCCTGCCAGATGGGTTCTTTTGCGAAAGTCATCCACTATCTCGAGATGTATCTGAGTATGCACCCGGATGATAGCTCTGTTATGTTCTCTTTGGCAGCGCTTTATGTGAAAGAAGACCGCTTTGAACAATCCAGAAAAATGCTTATGGATATTTTAACATTGGACCCCGGAAATAAAGATGCCATCAACCTCTTAGAGGAAGTTGATCGAAACTTAGCCCGGACGAAACAGGCAGGAGTTCAGATTCTGTGAACACAGATGAACAAATGCGTCTATTGGATAATCTACAGAGCTTGTTAGAAAAGCAAATAGAAATGGTCCGCAGAAGCAATTTTCGCAGTGTTGAAGCGCTAGCCGAGCAAGCTGATTCTATCGTTGAGGAAATAGTTAAAACAAAGGCGTTTGAACAACCTGATTTCGATAGTAAGCGGGAGCATTTAACGAAATTATACAAAAAACTGGAACTGATGCTCGCAAGCGGGAAAGATTCTGTTGGAAGACAACTAAATCAGGTTAGCAGCGTCCGAAAAACCATTCACGCATATGGCAAAAATGCCTAACTCAAACTTGGTACTTAAGTCCGAGGTGTTTTGTTCGAAAATAACTAAGTAAGGACTACAAAAGAACCATATGCTGCTGTTGACGGTATAAATACAAGGTTGGGATAAGGAAGCGAAGTATGGGCGAGTTAAGACTTCCAGGTCTGGCTACAGGCATTGATACTTCCGCGCTTATCAAGCAGCTTATGATAATCAATAGCCGAAGGCTTGCCACATATCAGGTAAAAAAGACCAAATACGATGAACAAAAGACGGCACTTGATGATTTGCGAAGTACTATCAGTGCAGCTAAGACGGCGGTAAGTGCTCTTTCTGATTCTGATGACCTGGATATTTTCAGCACAAGCTCCAGTGATAAGGACATATTAACCATCAGTGCATCATCAGGGGCAAATCCCGGCTCTCATTCAATTGAAATCGATCAATTAGCAACGACAGAAACGTGGATACAGGACACTTCCACCTTTAACTACAAGACTGATTATGTAGGTGGCGGCAACTTTATATATTCCTATCATCATCAGGAAAGGACCATAACGGCAGTTGAGGACGAAACTACACTTCAAGACTTCGTCAACTTAATAAATAACGATGAGGACAATCCCGGCGTTACTGCCAGCTTGCTGTATGAGGGAGGCAAATACCACTTGATGCTAAGCGGCCAGGAAACAGGAGATGATTATCAAATAACCATCAATCCAACGTCTACAGAGGTATGGAAGCCTGATACAAACGAATCTTATCATACCTTTACTGACGATGGAGAAAACGCAGGCTCATCCACCAAAATCACAGAGCTCGACCAATTTAGCGGCACCCTTGGCGCAAGTGATAAAATCACAATCAGCGGTAAGAACCATCCCGGTACTGATTTGCCGGATAAAGAACTTACTATTACAGCAAATACAACTGTAGGTCATCTTATCGATGCGATTAATGAACAATTTGACGGAGTAGCAACTGCCAGACTTGATCACGGCCAGATATGGCTGACGGACCATACCAATGGTACGAGCGGCATGGAAATCAGCAGCTTAATTTTCACAGGAGATGCGACGCTTAACCTGCCAACTATGGATGTTTCAACGGTGGGTGGTGGTACTCCGGAAAGCCTTTCATCTCTTAGTTCATCATCTTTCATCCAGACTCAGAATGCTCAGAGTTCATATATTAAGGTAGATGGCTATCCTGCATCGACGAATGGCGAGTTACAAACGCTGACTCTTGATCAAAATTCGAGTAGTGGTCATTTTCACTTGACTTACAACGGACAAACAACCGGAGAGATCGCCGATAACGCCACTCCGGAGACTATCCAAGCCGCTCTTGAGGCATTGTCAAATGTTTCCGCTGGTGACATAATAGTAGGTGGCACAAGATTGAGCCAGACAGGCGATACAACGTTTCAATTCCTCGCTGCTGCAGGTGACGTTAGCATGATTTCGATAGATGCCAGCGCTCTCGTTGGCCCGAATACCTGCACGTTTGTAGAAACGACAAAAGGCAGTGATGGGTGGATTCACAGAAACAGTAATAGCATTAACGATGCTATCAGTGGGATAACGCTAAATCTTCATGACGTTACAGAAACCGATGAAACAATTGAAATAACCGTTACAAGAAACATCGCCGCAGTTGCTTCCCGGATAAAGGCCATGGTTAGCGCATACAATGGTTTGATAACCGTACTTGATGAAAAAACCAAATACGACGCCGAAACAAAAAAGTTGGGTATATTGAGCAACGATATAGCGATTTCCTTTATTGAGTCACAGGCATCTAACCCATTTATCGGGATAGTTGATGGTTTCATCGATACGATAGACAGCTTTGTTCAGGCCTCCGATATAGGTATTACCTTTGATGGTGCCGGAATGATGGAATTCGACGAGGAGGAGTTCAATGATGCCATAAATGAAGATTTTGAGGGTGTCCTTGAGTTGCTTGGAGCAACCAAAAACGGCAACAGTAGTAGTACTGTTGCCCAGTTTTATAATAGTAGCGATAAATATACAACCGCCGGTATTTACCATGTTAAGGTAAAGGTAGAGTATAATGGAGAGTTGGAACAAAATGTTATCACCGAGGCCAAGATAAAGCTATCTACCGACTCTACCTATCGCGATGCTACCTGGAGTGGAAATCTCATACTGGGCGATAGTGATTTTGATAGTGAAACCGGTAAACCTGCGTACCCTGAAAATAGTCTGCAGATTAGTGTAGACTTGACTAATACGGGCCAATACGGCACCGACGAAGATCCTATAGTCGTTCGAGTTAAGCAGGGTGTCTCAGGTGCCCTCGAAGATTTAATCGACGATGTACTTGAAGCTGAAGGCTGGCTTGATATCAGCAAAGGCATCCTTGATGATAAGATAACTGCAATGGAGACAAGAATCGAAAAAGAAGAGGCCCGACTTGAAAAGGTGGAAACAAGACTTATCGAAAAATATGCACGCCTTGAAAAAACAATGGCTATGTTACAGCAGCAAATGGGGGCAGTCAGCATGGTTGACGCCATTACTTTTGGTTCTTAGATGTACTAACCAGCCGTTTACGTTTTTCCTGCCGCAGCCGATAGATCATAGCTAATACCTCTGCCACTGCCGCGTATAGTGTCTGCGGTATAGAATCGCCGAGCTTAACTGTTGAATATATTGTTCTGGCCAATTCCGGTCTTCTTATAACAGGCACACCATAAGCCCGAGCGATCTCTCTGATTCTTTCTGCTAAGTGGCCTGCGCCTTTAGCTACCATAACGGGAGCTTCCATCGTCTTAGCTTCATAGCGAATCGCAACAGCTACATGCGTCGGGTTCACAAGAACAACACTGGCTTTGGGAACCTCCTGCATCATACGTTTCCTGGTCATTTCTATCTGAATCCGGCGGACACGGGATTTAACCTCGGGTGAACCATCGGTGTCTTTCCGCTCCCGTTTTACTTCCTGCTTTGTCATTCTCAGATCCTTGGTATATTTCCATTTCTGGAAAAAGACGTCGATGACCGCTATAACCAGAAGCGCTACGCAAACACGTATCAGCATTCCTAATATTATTCTTGCGATAGCCACCATTATCTGTGCAGACCACGACCATCGAATAGCAGCAAGTGTATCTATCCTGCTGTGAAGATACAGCCAGACGATAATTGAAACAAAAATCAATTTTGCTATAGAGACACCCAGCTTTACTGCAGATTTAACATTAAACAGTCTCTCAAAACCTTTTATCGGATTGATTGCACTGAATTTCAAGTTCAAGGCCTGAGGCGCAAAATTAAGGCCACTGATGGCAATACATGATAACATTGACCCTACAAAAAGTGCCGCCAGAATCGGGCACATAGCAATTGTCGAACTGACGATTTTTGTATTGATAAAATTTATAAACGCTTTGTTGTCGGCGAAAATACTGATTTGCCCCGACATCCCCTGCTTCATTTGAATAATAAACCATTGCAGTAAAGCCGGTGCAGATAAGGCCAGCACAATTACAAGCACCACAATCGAAACAGCCGCCGGCAATTCCTGGCTCTGGGCAACTTGCCCTTTCTCTTTTGCCTTCTTCAGCCGTCTTGGCGTTGGCTGTTCTGTTTTTTCAGCAGCTGGCTTCTCCGCCATAATTTACACTCGATTTTAGTTTGCGTATTACAACAAAATAATTACTAATCAATCAAAGGGGCAGCAGCTTGCCCATCCAATCAGCGAATTCAGTCACAAAATCATTAATAAACGGCAAAAACATCCCCGCCATCAGCAATCCAAGGCCCACACGCAACGGCAGACTGATAAATAAAATATTCATGTCCGGCATTATCCGTGCGAATACAGCCAACACAACCAGTAACAACAAAAACGCTGCTAACATCGGTGCGGCTAATCTTAGACACGCGATAAACATTATTGAACCAGCTTTAACTGTTCCGCCGACCAAAACTGGTATCGTTGGGATACTGCCAACAGGAAATGTCTCGTAACTTCGTGAGATAATCAACAGAAACAAATGATGACCATTTGCGCTTAGAAATAAAAGTATAAATATCATTTCAATGAGTACGCTAAGCGGTTGGGTCCTTTCGCCCGTCAATGGATCCAAAGTCTCGGCCATTGCTAACCCCATTTGTCTTTCAATAATCCGCCCACTCAGTTTGACAGCAGAAAAAATAAAGACAACTACTAACCCAAGAGCCAAACCATAAATTGCTTCGTTACTTATCAGCAATATAGCTTCCAATGCGGAGATTTGTTTGGAATTGACGGTAGAAGGAACAACTGTTGAAAAAAAAACTGAAATTAACAAAACAATCGCGACTTTGATTCTAACAGGAATGGTTTTCCAGCTGAAAACAGGTGTTACCAGAAAAAATGCCGACATCCTTGTCAGTACCAACACAAATCCGAGCAGCTTTGTTATCATCAACTCCATTAATCACTGCCCGATGCTTTGAATATGACCGAAAATCTCATTCATAAATTTAAGCAGTGTACCCAGCATCCAACTGCCGAAAAGCAGTGTGACAAACCCCACACCAATAAGCTTGGGCACTACCGTTAAAGACATATCACGTATGGAGGTAACCGCTTGAAGCAATGTCACCACTACGCCTACAATGACACAGGTCAGCAAAATCGGTGCCGACACAAGCAACGCCGTCTCGAGTGCTTGTCGCCCCAGATAAATAGCAAAACTACTATCCATCCGTTAAATCCTTATAAAAAATTAATGCCTTATTGGAACCCCAGACTAAGGCTCTTAGCCAACAATCCCCATCCATCGACAAGAATAAATAATATCAGCTTGAAAGGCAGCGAAATCATTACTGGTGGCAGCATCATCATGCCGGCACTAAGCAGAACACTGGCGATAACAAGATCAACTACCAAAAAGGGGATAAACAAAAGACAGCCTATCTCAAACGCCGTTCGAAACTCACTGATAATAAATGCCGGAATTACTATGTGCAGACCAATTTCCCTTGGATTGGCCGGGGATTCTATCTTTGCCATCTGCACAAAAAGTGCCAAATCGGATTCACGACACTGCCGGAGCATAAATTCCTTAATAGCGCCACCTGCGTTACGACCTGCTGTTTCGAAATCAATCTCATCTGCCAGATAAGGTCGAATACTGGTTTCATTAATTCTGGAAAATGTAGGGGTCATCGTATACAGCGTCAGAAACAATGCCAGCCCTATAATAGCAATAGTTGGCGGTATAGTTTGAGTAGTCAGAGCCCGACGAACAAAAGACAGCACTATAACTATTCGCGTAAAGGACGTCATCATCACCAGGAGACTTGGTAAAATCGCCAGGCCGCTAAAGATGATTACAAGCTTGACAGGTGTCGACCAATCTCTGCCCTCAGTTCTATCAGAGGTTGCCTTATCTACAACTGTCATCAGGTCACCTATACTCGGGACCGAGTTTGTTTTATCTGGCACCTCCGCACTATCATCATTTTGACCAAAAGACAAATTAGCCATTAACAAAACAACAAAAGCCAAAAAAAATATTCTAATAGGCTTAGCTTCCATTGGGGTCCTCAATTATTATCTATTTGGTTTGCCGGCAAATCCACTTCAGACAATTCATTAGTTACATCAGCCAACTTGGTGATACTTTCGTTTGTGCTGGCTATAAGAAGCATCTGCCTGCCTATTTTAATCAAATGTACTGCCTTACGCGGCCCGAGGTGAACTGTTTCGCAAACCTGAATCCTTTTGCCGGGTTGGCGAGTGAACCTTGGTAGAAGTATTTTTGATAGATAAATCGCCGCTACGCCCAAAACAACAACCAGTAAAACCATTAGTATCATTTTGAAGAACAATTCTCTGGCGCAAGAATTATTATCCGAGGCTACGGTAAGTTTTGGCTGGTTGGGATACAGAGAACCGGAATTATCAAACAACGATTTTGTACTTTCTTTTGCGCCGGATTGGGCCGAGTATACAAACGCTGCACCGCTGCACAGCGCAATTGACAACGCATACACTACGATTTTTTTCTTAGTTAATCCCATGCTATAAAATCACTATGCACAACTGTTATACTTACCAGCAAATAGCATGCCGAAACATTAAAACGGGTGCTAATACAGCATAAACAGCCATTTTTGCGCAAAATCGAGTAAAGTATCTGACATAATGTCGAAAAACTTGACAGGGCTGCGAGTTCCTATTTACCCAAGGTTTTACGAAATGGAGGCCTGTAAACCTAATCATTTACCCTCAAAACTGCGATTAGTATCTGGGACTGCTCGGAAACAGAACTGTCCCGAGTGGCCCAGCCACTTCCAGGCCCGCCCCCCCACGAATAAACGGGGCATTGGAGTTGCGAAGGCAAAAGACGCTTCAGGAAATCTGCAACAGTCTGAGCCCGCCTGGCAGACAATATCCACTGCCTTTTTTCAGTTCGTTCATCGCGAGCTAAACCTAACACATAGAGTTTAACCTCTCCTGAACCAGTATCCTGCTGCAAGTTAACAGCAAATTGTGTCAAAAACTTTTTTGCCGGTTCGTTTAACTGAGATTCATGTGGTGAAAAACTAATATTTGTTACTGAAAAATTGCTCCTTTCTGCCGCTATCTGTGAACGCTTTGTTTCCATAGTTCGAGTAACTTTTTCGAAAATCCTGCGAATATTTTCTTCTTTTGCATCTATAGTCCTAACAGCTAAGTCTTCATCTTGTCCGCTTATAAAATACTTGACTTTAGTCTTGCCAAAATCGTGCGTTATTTTCTTGCCCAAAAGCACACCGAGTCCGGCACCGCTAATGTGTCTCACAAATGCATCTCGGCTCACATTAAACAGTTCGGGATCCTGTACTTGTGCTAAACTCAAGAGCATAACAAAAAATGTCAGCAGCAGCGTTACCATATCTGAAAAAGTAACGATATATGCAGGGACTTTAGCACCACTTTCTTCAGCTGCTTGCTTCTTGCGGCTCAATTGTAAATACTCCGTTCTAACAATACAATTTCAAGCATGCGGGTGGCTTTTGCTTGAGAATTATCCTCTATGTCATTATTGTGACTTTTTTGAAGTGTACCTGCTGCGATGCTGAATTGCCCCTTGTCGAGGCCCTGTTTTTTCGTTAAATACTCTATTATCGCCCATGCCCGCTGCAGCCCAAGATACTCGCTATCCTTTTCATCCCCTTGTCCATTTTCACTGATAACCACCTTCCCAGGGACTTCTTTTAAAAATGATGCCATAACAGAAAGGGCCCTTCGACCCTGAAATGAAATAACCTTTCCATTGCCCCAGAAAATCGCCTCTGACGGGCTCAAAAATACCTTGTGCTCGTGGAAATTCTTAGACTCTGTTTCTTTTAGTAGTTTGTCTTCTTCTGCTTTTGTTAAAGTGGGCTTCTCGCTGCCCTTGTCAAGATTGTCATCGTATTGAATTAGATTTGTATCTGTAAGCGCACTCTTATCCCTCCTATCAAAACCAATTGAAGAAAACTCCTCGGTAAATGTTTTTTGCAATCTACTAAGGGTCTTGTCATCGAAGGACGAAAAGCTCAGCAAAAGCACAAAGAATGTCAACAACAGTGTCATACAATCACTGAAAGTTACCATCCATTCCGGCGCACCGGCTTCTTGCTCAGGTACCGTCTGTTTTCTCTTACGTCCCATTAGATATTGGCCTTTACCTCTTCACGTCTGCCATGAGAAATAAACGCCTGCATCTTTTCCCCAACAGCGGTCGGATTTTCACCTTGTGCAATAGCACAGATGCCTTCTGTAATCATTTCCATCGCGGTCACCTCAGCTTTGGAATAAATCCCCAATTTGCCTGCTAACGGAATAAAAATTAGATTAGCGGCAAAGGCGCCATAAAAGGTGGTTAGCAGTGCTACCGCCATACCAGATCCAATTGATTCCGGCGATTCCAAGTTGCTGAGCATTTTAACCAAACCAATAAGTGTGCCTATCATCCCAAAGGCAGGAGCAGCTGCACCCATAAACTCCAGTATTTTCTTGCCGGTTGAATGTCGGTCCTGAAGATACTGAATCTCAAGTGTCATAAGTTCGCGAATGTTCTCCGATTCTTGTCCATCTACAAGCATCTGCAAACCCTTGACAAAAAACAAATCGTTTACGTTGCGAATCTCCTGCTCCAAAGCCAATGCCCCGTCCCGTCGGTTAATAGCAGCATAATTAACCATTTTTTGAATCAATTCCGATGGCGATGGAATCTTGGAAACTATTGTCTTTCTGATTATTGAAAATATTCCAAAAAACTGTGGCAGTGAAAAATGTATCATTGTTGCGCATATCATCCCTCCTATGGTTATTGCCATCGAAGGAGCGTCAAAAAACATTCCGCCGCCACCGCCAGCTACAATAGCCCCAATTACTACCACTAGACCAAATAAAACTCCTACTACAGTCGCAATATCCACAGTTTATTCTTCCTCTTTTATCTGCTTTAGTTTCTGGCAAAAATATGCCGAAATTGCAGGCTCTTTTGATTCCGCTATAGAAGCCAATACCTTGGCTTTGGTCCTCTCAGTCATATAGTGAAGGATTTTTACAGCGTCGTCGGCACTGCCGTCTTTAGCCTGGCCCATATTCGTCAATATTTTCCCTGCACTTTCTGCATCCATCTTGTCATAAGTGGCTGCTATCGATATAAGATTATTCTTCTCGGCTGCGACAATCTCAACCCTGCTTTTTAGCAGTTTATCCTGCTCGCTCTTAAGACGGGCAACCGTTGAAGCAAGTTCGGTTCGCAGATTATGAAGTTCCTCGATATCAGTTTTTAGCACCTCTTGTGCTGTCTGCAGCCTCTGTTCTCTTATCTGAAGGGCCTGCAGTTTATTGTCGTACTCTTGTATCTTTTCCCGAACTTCATAAACAAGGCTTTTGAGCTGTTTTTCTGTCATGGTTTTTTTCATTTTGTTATCGACTGCAGTGGCGCTACTGGTTGTCGGCATCTGCGGCGTTGTCAGTCTCAACTCGGACTCCTCGTGAACCGGTTCTGTTTGCTCGGCTTCATAACTCTGTGTCTGTGGAGTTGTTTTAGTAAACCACGCAAAAGTGAACATCCCAACGAAGCTTATTAATCCAATCATTACTATCATTATTATTAACTTTTTATTCACAACTCTATCTCCTTATTCAGCGATTGACCATTCGCGAAATCTCAGCCGATAGAATTATCAGCTTTATCTCTCTGTATTATCTTTCGAGCAAAACCAATGGTAGTCATCTCGTCCGCCTCCTTTTGCTCAAGTCGTTCTTGCTCCTTTATAAATTGTATTTTTGCTTCCACTCGCAGCTTTTCCAAACCTTCTTTAAACCGTTTGAGTTTTAAAACCTCAGCGATTTTTTCTCTCTGCCGTGTTTCAAGTTCATTTACTTTGTTTTCGAGCTCCTTGATAAGCACATCGTTCGTTACCGAACACTTCAGAAAAAACTCTTGTTTGCCCAAGCGCCTCCTGGGACGCTCTTCTGTTATACTATCGATTATGTTCTCTAATACCCTTTTTTGTTGTAACAGTTCACCTCGTGCTCGAGCTAACTTTTCGGTTACCTCAAGCAATTCCGCTTTCTTTATTTGTTCTTCCTTTCTTTTTATGTCAAGAACACGCTGCAGGCGCCATGCAAATCGTTTCATTTATCCCGTACCAATTACAATTATCCACGACACCAATCAGATTGATATGGGACTAATTTTCATTTTTCTCAATATTAACATTTAACATTTCGTCCCACACTTCTGTAATAGCAGTTAACTGCTTGACAGTTTCTTCAAAACTGGTCCTGTCTCGAACAGGTTGGATAAGAAAGTTATTTAATCTGTCAATTAACGCGATTGCTCCATCAATACGGCGATTACTACCCGCTGAAAATGCGCCGATGTTTATCATATCTTCAGCATCGATATAAGTGGCGTATATCTCCTTAAGTTTCTGAGCTGCCAACTTATGTTGCTCACTTACCACTGCGGGCATCAATCGACTTATGCTGGCCAAAATATCCACCGCGGGATAATGTCCGCGCTCGGCCAGTTTTCTTGACAAAACTATATGCCCATCCAGCAAGCTCTTGGCACTATCTGCTACGGGGTCAGACAAGTCATCGTTCTCAACAAGAACTGTCAGAATTCCTGTAATGCTGCCATTTTTAGAGCACCCTAAACGCTCGACAAGCCTCGGCATCAACGAGAAAACGCTTGGACAGTAACCTTTTGCTGCGGGTGGTTCACCGGCAGCAAGACCTATTTCTCGCTGAGCCTGGGCAAATCGCGTAAACGAATCCATCATAAACAAAACATTTTTACCTTTGTCTCTGAAATACTCAGCAATTGTTACAGCTACAAACGCTGCTTTTACCCTCTGAATCGGGGGCGAATCCGATGCAGCAATCACAACCACACTGCGAGCCAGTCCCTCATGACCAAGGTCTCCCTCGAGAAACTCCCGAACCTCCCGGCCACGTTCTCCTATCAATGCGACAATATTTACATCCGCATCACTCGAATTGGCTATATCACCAAGTAGTACGCTTTTGCCTACTCCGCTGCCTGAGAAAATACCCACTCGCTGTCCCCTGCCGCAGGTTAACGTGCTATCAATTGACCTGATACCTAAAGCCAGAGGCTGGCTAATTTTTTCCCTGCTCAACGCTGGCGGGCCGCTGGCATCCAATGCTTTCTTCTCAGTCCCAGCCAACGGCCCTTTACCATCGATAGGCTCTCCCAATCCGTTTAGTACTCTGCCCAATACGTTCTCGCTTAGAATAATATAGCGTGGTGTGGCTCGCGTAGTTACAGTATCGCCGGGCGATATACCCTCTATATGTTCTAACGGAAGCAAAATAAGCCGATCCCCATGAAAACCCACTACTTCTGCCAATATGCGCCGACCATCACGAATCTTGATGCCGCAAAGTTCACCTAAGCCAACTTTGGGACCGCTGGATTCAACCGTCAAACCAGAAACCCGAATCACAGAACCCTGACAATTCAACAAATTCACCGCACGCAAGGCAGAGTGAAATTTATCAAAATCAATTAAATTATTGCCGGCTTCGCCGAACGCATCTTGCTCTGTTTGAACTTTCTGCCCTTTAACTTCGCTCGTAGCCATAAGTTATTCCATCTTTTCCAGAGCCTTTCCGACCTGCTCAAGATGTTCCTCGATTAATGATTTTATTATTCCCTTTGGGCTCTCAAGTACACATTCAGCCCGTCCAACATTGCTATCAGCAACAACTTTAACTCCAGCTAATGTGCCACCGCCTTCACCCTGTTGAGCTTTCTGGTAGCCGGCCAGGTCTTCAGGATTCAAATGCACTACTAAATCCTGGCGAGTGGGGGCATTTTCAAGAGCCTCTTTAACAATCGATTCAATTTCATAGTCACCATCCTGGACTTTTTGCATCAATATTTTTCTGGCAATTTCCACCGAGAGTTTGGCAATTTCTTCTTTTTGGCTAGCAAAAACCTCATCGTAAAACTGGCTGAGTTTGGCAGCCAGACCTTGAAGTGTCCGGCAAACCTCGTTATACAAACACTTCTGTGCTTGCAACTCTTCTAACAACTTGGTTTGGTCGGCATTAGCTGCCGGATTCATTGCATCTGTAACAGATGATTCGACACCACCACGGTAATCATCCGATATTTTTACCGACTTAATCGGCTTAGCAAGATTGACCGCAACTGTACCTGGCATTGTGTTATTCTTCTATAAAGTTGAGTTCACCTTTTTCATTTTTTTCCCGTAAAACCTTGACAATCTCCTCTCTGGCTTGCTCAATATCATCTTTCTTGGGAGAAGACATAAGTGACGTTTCTTCGTCTATTGCAGCTGCTGCACGCTCGGAGATGTTAGACCTGATTTTTTCAGAAATTGTTTCATCAGCTTTGACCAACGCTAATGCTAATTTCTGGGAATCAATCCCCCGTAGTGCTTCTTGCATCGACCTGTCAGCAACTTGAGTAACATCCTCCCACAGTATCATCAGATTGGCTACTTTATCTCCAATTTCGCTGTCTTTTTCCTGTACTGCGCCAAGTAAACCATCTCGAAGTTCTTTGCCAAGGTTTCGCAATATGACCGCTACCTTCCTTAATGACCCTTCAGCGCTAACTTGGGTAGCACCGCTTTTCCCTGCTGTGAAGGTTTCAAGACGCTTGCAAACCGCCTCCGCTATTCGTGTCTTTGGCTCAGCAGCCACGACATCAGAAGCGGTCATCCTGTTGATAGCACTAAGCCGAACACCTTCTTCTAAAAGACTAAGAACCTCTGAGCTCTTCCTGGCTGGCAATTCTGATAAAACCACCGCAGTTGCCTGCGGATGCTCATTTTCTAAAACAGATGCTATTGTCTTCGAATCCGCCGAGCGAATAGATATAAAAGGATCGCGTTCTTGCAGCAGGTTTTCAATCTGGGTTTGTATTTGCTCTGCTTTTTCGTTGCCAACCGTACTCTTTAGCATCGTGTTCAAAAAACTCTTAAGATGAAATCCTTTCTTAGCTTGCAGTGAATTGCAGAACTGACGTGCAACTTCGGCACTCTGATGGGTATCGCGTAAACCTGATGCGTCCAGATATGCCAGTTCCACGGCTATTTCCTGAACAACTTCAGGATTCACACCTTTGAGCAATTCAGCAGCACTTACTGCATCAAGACTCATCAACAACATTGCAGCTTTTTGTTTACCATTCAATACCACTTACTTAACCCCCTTTTCCTCTAGCCAGCTTGAAAACAATTGTTTAGCCTGCTCAGGATTACTTCGCAGGCTATTAGCTATTTGTCTGCGCAGCACTAATGGGTCAGAATCCTCTGCACCAGCTGGCAAAAGACCAGCAGTTTCACCGCTTGCTGCAGGTAACTGCCCTGCTGTAGCCAACGCAGCAGCTTTTTTCTTTGCACCGCTGAACATTTTCAGGACCAATAGTGCACAAATTGCCATAATACCAAGCGAAGCCTGTCCTGCCATCGCTACAAAATCGAGCCCACCAGAATTCTCTTCATCAAGCAAAGCTTCTGTTTGACGATTAAATTTGATATCAACTACTTTAAGCCCGTCTTCAGCCAACTTCGGGCCAACAGCTTTCTTTATAATTTCCTGTACTTCTTCGATTTCCATTATCTTTCCAGCTTCGGTAGCTGACGCTTCTTCGGTTCCTCCTTCTGTGGCGGTTTCAGCCCCCTCTTGTCTAACCGACAGATCAACAAAAGCTGCCACTGTCACGGACTTTACCTCACCAGGTAATTCAACTGTTTGTTGAACGGTTTTCGGAACTAAGTATTCAGTCATGATTGTTTCGCCTACTTTTTTGCTTGGCGTTGTAGCCGTCTCGCCCTCGGCTGATGCCACGCCTCCTTCCGTCTCAGATGTGCTTTCAATCTCTTCTCTTTTTGTTACCTTTTTACCTTCATCATAGATTTCCTTGGCGACATTGCTGCTCGTCATATCAACCTCGGCACTTACCTCTACCTCTGCACGGCCGGGACCCAAGACGACAGTCAGCATATTTTCAAGTTTATTTGCTAAATTTTGCTCTACTCTTTCCTTGTAATCGGCAATCGTGCCGGCGCCCCCA
The DNA here is from genome assembly GCA_964431825.1 of uncultured Pirellulales bacterium. Taxonomy (GTDB): domain Bacteria; phylum Planctomycetota; class Phycisphaerae; order Sedimentisphaerales; family Anaerobacaceae; genus CAYSLN01. Next base: position 21,689 of record CAYSLN010000002.1, read on the forward strand.
GCCATTATTTGGTCCGATTCCCTGGAGAGAAGATTTCCTTGACTATCCACAACGGTTACGTCTTCGGCATTGAGCCCTTCGACACTGCCCGCCACTAAATGTGTAATCGCTGCGATATTCAAAACGCCCCGTTGATAACCGGGTTTTAGACGAAGAACTACAGAGGCGCTTGTCTCGGAACTTCCGGATGCGAAAACCGTTCGTTCAGCGCTGACTATATGAACTCGCGCATGACTTACGCCATCAATCATTTGTATGCTCTTGGCAAGTTCATCCTGGAGGGCTCGCTTCAAATTTACGTTCTGCACAAACGGGCTTATTCCAATCTTCTCATCGTCAAATATCCCGTAGCCTTTCTGACCACCTTCAGGCAGGCCGTCTTTTGCCATATCCAGGCGAAGCTGTGCCACACTTTCCTTTGGGGCATAAATGGTTGTGCCCCCCCTCGCTAATTTGTAAACAATCCCTTTCTCGGCAATCTTCTCTGTAATCTTAGCCGCTTCTTCAGGGTCAAGATTAGAATAAAGCAACCCCATATCCGGTCTGCGAGCCCAGTGAACGAGCAATACACTAACAGTAACGATTGTTAATACTATCGCAATCAACAAAGTCCGTTGGACTATACTTACGTTCTGCCAAATCGCTTCTATCTTCTGGAAAAAATTCATTAAACCCTTTCGTTGATTGACAACTTGCTAACAAAAAAAGGTCATAAATGTTCAATTATAATGGCATATTCATAGTTTGTTTGTAGGCCTCAATTAGCTTATTCCTGACACCCACGAGAAGTTTAAAACTCATATCAGCCTTCGCCACTGCTGATACTACCGACGTAATGTCTTCATTTTTGCCGGACAATAAATCTTTTACGGATATATCCGATGATTGTTGAAGATCATCCACTTCGGATATATGTTTTCCAACAACCTTAACAGCATCAGCGAACCCCGACTTTGGATTTGTGGTTTTGGCGTTGGTTGTCCCGACAGCATCGGGACTAGTCTTAGGTAATATTGAGCTGACATTGGCATTTAAGTGAACCATTTCATTTTACCTTATCTAAGTAATTCAAGCGTAGTTTCCACCATTTCCTGATAACGCTTCAGAACCGCCGTGTTAGCCTGATATGCTCGCGCCGCAATGTTCAAATTCATCATCTCGACGGGCAACTTAACATTTGGCATTGTCACATATCCCTGCTCATCTGCATCTGGATGTCCGGGCTTTAATATCCTTGGGAAATCGCTCATGTCCATCGTTATTTCATCAAGGCTAACTCCCCCTACGCCATCACCGTCTGTTTTTAAGACCGCTTCAAGCCTGCGATAAGGCTGACCGTTACCGTTATCTGTAGACTGAGCATTTGCAACATTCGACGAAATCAAATCTATGTTTTTCTTTTGTGCTCGCAGGCCCGAAATCGCTATATCTATAGGGCCAAAACCTGTATCTACTTCCATCGGTATCTGCCTTTCACTAAACACCACAGTTAACCACCGTGATTTATTTCACACTTATAGCTAATTCTATTTGTTGATATTTTTTCTGAAGGAGCCGAATATATGCTTTATGGCGAAGAGTATTCTTTACCATCTGGCCCACCTCGAATTCCAGGCTGACATCATTACCGTTTGATTTCACCTCAGTCTTTTTAGGCTGGTAAATCTGCGCCTCGATTTCTTTCAAATCAACATCTCCAGATGAACTCAGTGCTTTGGAAAGTAATTCCCTGAACTTGACATCAATCCTGCGGTATTCCGGGGTTCGGAGATTAGCAACATTATTGGCAATTGTCTTCTGGCGAAGGCTTTCAGCCCTTATGCCAGCAGCTATAATGTCCACTATATTGTTTGCTTTAGACATCAGCTTTCAAATCCGGCACACAAAATTTATTTCTATCAAAAGTAAGAATTAGCAATAATCATGCCAAACCACCAAAGTTCGTAATTTTCGATCTATCAGCTGCCTTTTTTATGCTAAAAACCCCCTAAAACAGAAATAACGGCTTATTTGAGCACCCTCGACGATGTCAAAATCCTATACACTGAGGTGCTTACTTTACATTTTCCATTCTCCAAAAGATTTTCCAATTCGCCCCGACAAAACCGGAAATTCCTTCCTGTTGTTCGGAATATCTCGCCGTAACCACAGCTAACCAAAGGGTTTTTTAAATTAGTCGCCATAATTTTAGTGTTTATAAACCCTTATTAAATAAAGAATTGCATCCTTTTGCGGAAAGGCGTCCAAATAGTGGCATAACAATTGCTTAAGTACTACTGTATGGATATATGTTTGTTTAAAAGTACGTTTGTAGATAACGTTGCCACTAAATCAGCTACAACCTCGCATGTGAAACAACCTACCGCAATGCAAGCTGATAATGTGCCCCTAACCAATACCGGCAAAACAGTAACGACCGATAATTCGCTACTTATTGGTCAAAAACAACCCGCTACCGAGTCATTGAAGAACTTTAACCATACACTCGACAAGAAAATATCTAACAAAACGTCCCGGAATGCTCAGCCTAATCAACCTAATAAAAGGAAAAAGCGAGACCAGAGCTCCGGGACGCTTTCTAATAAGCTTTCTAATGAAGCAATACATCCCGCTGAGCCTCTTATGCTTCAAGAAAGACTAACTCGGCCTGTGGTACTTGACAAAACCGCCAACGCAAAACTCCTAAACCAGTTCCAGCAAAAAATAGAAACCCATCAGGGTAAAACCATCCGGCTAATCAACGACTCCAACAGCTCCCTCCAAACATCTTCTCTTATCACCCAGCCTGTCAAAACAATTACCAACAGCCCCGACCAAATAGTATCTACCACCGCCAAACCTGAAAATAAATCTATTCGACCAACCATTGACCAAAGCCAGATTAAATCCGAAATCATTTTACCTAGCATCCCTAATAAATCGCTCTTCTCCAATGCTCAGTTTGAAAAAGACAAAGATACCGGGAAAATGCAGGTACCTGATAAAGCATTCGTTGCCAAAGAAAAACTCGTCAACCAGGAAAATGCCAAAGAGTTGTTACAAGAACTACCTCTCAGCAACAGTAAAACAATAACTGCCAGTAAAAAACTTATTGTTACAGATAAACCATTAGTTCCCGAAAGTCCAAAAACACTCGAAACAAATAAAGCAGCTACTACTTCAAAAGCGATCACTGACCGAAAAAGCAGTCAGGAAATAGTATCAGAAACGCTCCCCGGTGACAGTAAAATAACCATCGCAGGTGAAAAACCACTAACAATGAACAAATCAACTGTTGTTGCTTCTTCCAGATTACACACATTTGATAAACCGATTACCACCACCAAAACCCTTACTTACCGTGATGGCGGCAAAGACTTGATGCCTGAAACGCACACAGGTGGAAAGCCGGTTGTGACAAATGAGCTATCTGTTTTGTCAGGCGCCGAAACAACAGTAGCAACTAAACCAGTTATGACTTCAACAGTCCCTTCCAATCAGCAAAGCGGCAAAGAATCAACCCCCAAAACAGTCATCAGCAACAGCAAAACAACTGCCGACACTGAACAATCGGTTGTCACAAATAAACCCTTTGCCTCTGACGAACATTCATCTCATGCCCAGCAGAAGGTATTGATTGGTCAGGAAATACCGACACAGGCTGGGGAGAAAACAACACCTAATAAAGCCGATACCGACCAGAAAGACCATCGCGGCGAAACAGAACTCCTTGAGTCACCGGAAAAGAACAGAGTCCTTATCGAGAACCCCTCTGTCAAATCCATCGCACATAAAATGAACCAACCACTGGTGGAGTTATCTGCCCAAAAAGCGGAAAACCACAACAACCTTCTTTCGAACCAGGCACCCAAACCAGATATGGAGCTGTATGAGCAGGAATTTACCGGTAGAAACGTCCAACTCGGGATTACAGAACAATCACCGGCCTCACCCACCTCTGGGGCATTTATTAAGAACGCTGGTAATGTTGATTCTGGCGACAGTGTCGGCGAACAAATTCAGGAATCCATCCACAGTTCTTTCCTGCGGGGCAACCAGCAAATCATTATTCGCCTAAATCCACCCGAGCTTGGAAAGGTTGCTATAAAATTCACCGAACAGGGCAACGATATCACCGGTTTATTACAGGTCGATAAACCACAAACCAGAGACCAGATACAACAGGCACTGCCTGAAATAGTTCAAAACCTTCAGAATTGCGGCATTGGCATAAAAAGGCTCGATGTTGTATTAACAAACCAGCAAGAGCAATATACCTCGAAAGATCAATCATCAACAGCCGGACAGGACAGCTGGTCTGAACAGCAAAGCTCGCCGAATCCCGATTCGCAAAGAAATAATACCACTTACAACGAATGGCTGACAAGTATTGACAACGACATGGAATTTAACGAAGCCCAGATGCAGTTTGCCGGCAGTTCCATAAATATGTTGATATAAAGACTTCTAAAAAAATTATCAGCAATGCTGCATGGCAAGCTTAAATGAAAATACTGGATTAACTTCGCTAAATACTTCGAAATGAATTAAATCACGGAAAGTTGCGATGAAGCTATTCGGCACAGCTCAGCCTTTTATAGAATCCCGGGAAAACTCATTTAAAATTGGCAGGCTTGTAGCCAACTATGATTTTTTCAAAGCCCTTTTCAAATACTCTGACTTTGACGAGTTCCATATCTTCTGTCCAACTTTTGCTAATTGCCAACTAACCCAGAAAAGAATTTCAGAAGAAAACATCCCAAACGAACACAAAACAAGAATCAAGGTTTCCCATATTGCATCGCTGAAAAAATCGATAGCAGAAAACAATTACCATATTTTCCATCTTGGTGGCTGGGGATTTTTCTTCCCTGGCCTTATCCATCTTCGCAACATTTATTCGCCCAGACCTTTCCCAATCACAGGTGTTACCCACTCCCTTAATGTAAAACAGGCCTCATTCTATGCGCTTAAAGTCTGCACAGCTCCTGTCCTGCCGTTTGATTCGATAGTATGCACCAGCAACTGCGGCAAAAAGGTCCTGAAAAAATTATTTGAAGTAACAGAAAACAATTTTAATCGAATGAAATTTAAATATCGGGGGCGAATGGATGTTATTCCATTAGGTATTGATGATGCTTACAGAACCGTTCCAGACCGTAGCCAAAGCAGAAAGTCACTTGGAATAGACGATGATTCTTTTGTAATACTTTCGCTGGGACGTCTTGCATCGGATAATAAAATGGATTTTGCTCCATTCCTGACTGCCATAAAGCGATTTACAATAAAAAATAAAGACAAGAAAATAATCTTTATTCTTGCCGGTGGCGCTGACAACCACGAGCAAAAACTTATAAAAACCCTCTTACAGGAAAATCAACTTGAAGATACTACTAAATTATTTATTAATTTTGAGGACAATAAAAAAAAACTTTTGTACAGCGCCGCAGACATATACACAGCTCCTATTGACAACTTCCAGGAAACTTTTGGGCTTTCCGTCGTAGAGGCAATGGCTTATGAATGCGCTGTTGTGGTTTCCGATTTTAATGGCTATTCCGAAATTGTAGATCACGATATAAACGGCATCAAGGTTCCGACTTTTTGGGCTGACGCAACAAGAGAATTCGAGGGTGTTTCAGAAATAATGAATTTTCCCACTTACCAGCTACTTCTTAGCCAGTCTGTTGCCGTTGACCTCGACAAGATGTCCGAGGTCTTCCAGGAATTGCTTGAAACCCCCGAAAAATGCAGGGAATTAGCAAAAGCGGCGAGAAAAAAGGTGGAACAAAATTACTTTTGGTCGGATGTTGTAAAGCAGTATTGTGCCTTATGGGATGAGCTTGCCGAGCAGGCCAAAAGCAGTTCCGTCGACGTTGAGAAACCAAAGAATCCCTGGGAAATTGACTATTTCTCCATCTTTTCGCACTACCCTTCAAAGATTTTATCCGACAATAGCATGATATACTTATCTGAATATGGCCGGCAGGCCCTTGAGTCCGGCGATATCCCTGTTTCGTATTCGGATGTAGGCGCCAGCGCCGTTATACCACAGCTTATCACCATCGCACTGAAGCTCATAGACCAAAATCCAATCACAGCTTCACAATTTACCAATTCTCTGCAAAAACATGTCGCGATATCAGATTCTACCGCACTGTATTATCTTTTATGGATGGCAAAGTATAATCTTGTGGGTATTTCCGATTGAGCTTATGGTTTCTAATCAATCCAACGAAAAAACCGTTCAGAGTAGTAGTGATGCCGCAGGGCCGCTTGTATCAGTTATTGTACCAACCTATAACCGTCCCGATTCATTGGGGGAGGCCCTAGATAGCATTGCAAAACAGACATTTAGAAATATCGAAGTCATTGTCGTCAACGATGGAGGTTGTGACGTTCAAAACGTAATCGAGGCAGCCTCGGAAAACATTAATATCAAATACCTTTGTCATCACAATAACAAAGGACTCCCGGCAGCCCGCAATACCGGAATACGTAAAGCTCAGGGTAAATACATTACTTATCTGGATGACGATGACATGTTGTATCCAGCTCACATACAAACACTGGCACATTTCCTCGAAACGACCGCATACCACGTAGCATATACAGATGCCTACCGCATCCTGCAGGAAAAACGAGATGGCACTTATATTACACTTGCAAAAGAAATCTACTATTCTCAGGATTTCAATCGAGATTACTTTCTTGTCGCAAGCTATATAGCAGTCCAGACTATCATGCACGAAAAAACATGCCTTGAAAAGGTAGGATATTTTGACGAGTCTCTGACTACTCACGAGGACCTTGATATGTGGATCCGACTGTCACACAACTATGAATTTGCCCATATCCCCAAAGTCACTTCCGAGTTCAAGGAAAAAAACGATGGTATTTCTGTCACCAGTTCTAACAAGCTGAGGCGACTAACAAATTTGAAACTAATCTACAAGCGATATAGCAAATGGGCATCTCCTGAAATACGTTATCTGCAGAAAAGAGTTCTACAGCGAATGTATGCCAACTATGGCCTTGATATGCCTCTGAGCCTAAAATCATAAAATGCTGAACACACACTTAAATCAAACAGGGCCCTAAATTCTGTCTAAAATAAACTCTGGCGGAATCAGACTGTCTTTTTGCAATTTTCCTGAAGAACTATCCTGTTTCTCGGTTCAATTCAAATTGGGCAGAAATGCCACTTATCCCGGCGTAGGGCCCGTTTTTTTCATTTTATTTATCATCTCTAACAGCGTAACACACACTTATCAGTATCATCAACGATGATATTACAGGCCCGATATTTTTGCCGTTTTTCCCAACCTAAAAACCCCTTAAGTTTTTTTTATCTCAATCGAAAATGCACATTGAAAGGATTCTTTTCTCACGATGTGCTCGTTGCGCATTGAAAGAAAATGAAGGCTTGACGGAGCCGAAAAAAGTAAACGTTTATTTTTTTAAAAGGAGCCAAGATTATGTTAGCGATTAAGAACAACATTATGGCGGATAATGCTGCCAGACACTTGGGCAAAGCATATGACAGCCTGGCCCAGAGTGTCGAAAGGCTCGCATCAGGCCTCCGAATAAATGGGGCGAAAGATGATGCAGCCGGTTTGGCTGTACGAGAGTTAATTCGTGCAGATGTCGCCGTCCTCCAGCAAGGTGGACGTAATGCCTCGGACGGCATTAGTATGTTGCAGACGATGGAAGGTGCGATGGCTGTTATAGACGACGCTCTCATCCGAATGAAAGAGCTGGCTGAACAAGCCGCAACAGGCTCATATTCTGACGACCAGCGTATTATTATGAACGCTGAGTTCGCAGAAATGGCCGCAGAAATCGACCGTATCGCCGGTGCAACATCGTTTAACGGCATCAGGATGCTGACTACTGTTGACAGCACCGACGATGTCTCGATTCACGTTGGTACAACCAGTACAATCGACATCTCGAGGCAGGACATGAGAACCAGCAGTTCCGGCCTTAATATCGCAACCGGCAGCGCCGGAGCAGAGGTTGTCTCGGTTGATGCTAGTGGTATGACATTACCAACTACCGCCGGCTTCCTGACAATTGACAATACCGATGATGCAGCCGCCACCGTGACAATTGGGATTACATTTACCGATGATGATTCTTCCACCGATGAGGAATCCATCTCCGTGGTGTTCTCAGACGCTGCCTCAGCCGGCGCTACCAGCTATACACTGCAGCAGGTTGTCGATGCTATTAATACAGCCAGTCAGAACATCAACGTAAACGATACGAATGGTAACTCGCTGAACTACTCGATGGCTTCGGCTTATCTGGACACCTCTGAGAACACGTATAAGCTAAAGCTCGAATCGCAGGCAAGCACCGCAGACAGTGTAGCAATTACGGCAACAGCCAGTGCCGATGGTGTTGAAGTGGATGGCTGGATTGTCGAACCCGATGACTTTACCACCCCGATAAGCATCATAAGCACTGGTGATTACGCTGCTTTCGACGCAGTTTCAGCAGGTACGGGTATTAACATCCTGACTACTGCCGCTGCAGCGACCGCTTTGACGAGTGTCACTAGTGCAATTACCACCAAGGATACTGCCCGTGCGGCATTCGGTTACAAAATGAACCGTCTTGAGAGCACGATAGCGATTCTCGACGTTCAGGCCGAGAATCTGATGGCTGCAGAAAGCCGAGTTTCTGATGTCGATGTCGCAACAGAGATGGCATCGATGACCAGAACGCAGGTACTTGCGCAAGCTGGTATCAGCATGCTGGCTCAGGCAAACGCCATGCCACAAATGGCCCTTTCACTGCTCAGATAAACACATATTGATTATTGAACAATCTCTGGGGGAGATTGGCCGGCATCGGCCAATCTCCCCATTAGTTAGGAACGCAATAATATATATCAAAGCATATTAACGGAGTAATATTATGAAAAGCATCGAAACATATCAGGAAAACGCGGTTACCACACAAAGCAAAGGCCGAATCGTTGTCATGCTCTACGAAGGAGCCATAAAATTCTTGAAGCTGGCTAAAAAAGAAATTGAAGCAAAAAACCACGAAGCAAAGAGCAAGTACATAAACAAAGCTCTGGATATAATCAACGAACTCAACACCGTTCTGGATATGGAGGCCGGTGGCGAAGTCGCGACGAATCTCCGTAGTTTGTATATGTTTATGATTCGCCATCTTCACCAGGCCAATATAAAACAAGACCCTGTGAAGATTGACGAAGTAATCAAGCTGTTGGAAGAACTGAACCAGAGTTGGAAAGCAATTTCCGGCTAAAACCACCTGCTGAAATATAGTTGGACCGTATAATATCCTGACACCTCGACCTCCTCAGCAAGAGGTAAAACCAGCTTTATTAGTCAAAAACTGTTCATTTCAGGCATTTGGCACAGTTATTGCTGCTTTTTTTACGGACAAAGTATTTGCTAAGAAGGCTCAAACCCTTCAGGACAATTAGTTATATGGATTCTGTTACGGCTGATATAAGGACTGAAACAGATACGCAAACCCCAAGTTGCTGGTGCGGGGGGGGGGCTGATTCCATTGTTATTTTTAGTTTAGTTTGCGCGTCTAATTAAAAAAGACAGAAATGGGGCAAAACAGAAAAATCCGTCGTGTGAGTCATCGTAACAAAAAGAGCACAAACTCTTTGGGCTCTAAAGATAACAAAAACCGGCAAAGAACCTTGCTATTCGACGACTGGAAAGCAGAGATGCCCCAGTGGCTGAAAGATGCCTATGCCGCAGTTGAGGATGGTCAAATCCAAGAAGCTACTCGGCTTCTGGAAGAAAAAGCAGTTCAAAAGGCAATGGAGGGAATGTCCGGCTTGTCCAAAACTTTTACAAAGTATGGAATGGCGACGTTGCTGAGTCAAATCGGACAGGTAAAAAGAGCAGAGGATATCTATGAAGAGGTTTTGAAGATAAATCCTCATCCCGCAGTCTACAACGATTTGGCTACTATATACAAGAATTCGGGGCGGCTTAATCAAGCCATACGGTATTTTAAAATAGCCATTGAAAAAGACCCGAATGAACCGCTACTGTGGGGCAATCTTGGCATCAGCCTGATGCGTTTGGGCCAAGTAGACAAAGCCATCGCATTGTTGCGACAAGCGGTGGAAAAATTGCCAAATAATAACTATGTGCGTTCAAACCTGCTGCTCCACATGCATTATTCACCTGAGGTCGATCATTCAATGATATTTGAAGAATCCAGGCGATGGGCACAGAGGAATGTGTCCGAGAGCCTAGCTAAGACATCTCACAGAAACACTCCCGACCCCGAGCGAAAGCTTCGAATCGGTTACGTCTCTCCGGACTTCCGCACGCATTCCGTAACATATTTTTTCGAACCGCTACTTGACGCACATAATCGAGATATTGTGGAAGTTTATGGGTACGGCAATATCAAACATTATGACGCTACAACCGAGAGGCTCAGGGATAAATTCGACCATTACAGGAATATTCGGCCGCTTGATGACAAAGCAACGGCCGAATTAATCGAAAACGATTGCATCGATATCCTTGTGGACATGGCGGGACACTCAGCAGATAGCAGAATTTACGCAATGGCTTATAAACCGGCTCCGATACAGGTGACTTGGCTGGGCTATCCTGATACGACGGGAATGAGCCAAATAGATTATCGATTGACCGATGAGATTGCCGATCCTGTGGGTTCTGAGAAGTTTTATACCGAAGAATTATTTTATTTGCCGGATGGCTTTCTCTGTTACGGACCCGGTGAGATGATGCCCCCAGTTGCTCAATCGCCTTGCCAAGCAAAAGGCAGCATTACTTTCGGCTCCTTCAACAATAGTACCAAGATAAATCCTGTTGTTATAGCGATGTGGTCGCGGATATTAAAATCCACGCCGGGTTCTTCGCTGTTATTGAAATTCAAATCCGGTAGCGATGATGAGATTCGCCAAATGTTCCTTGAACGTTTTGAGAAACATGGAATCTCTCGCGACAGAGTAGCAACTTCCGGCTGGTTACAAAGTCGCCAGCATCTCGAATTATATGGACAGGTCGATATAGCTCTGGATACTTTTCCTTATAACGGTACTACAACTACGTGCCAAGCACTTCTGATGGGAGTACCGGTTATTTCACTGGCGGGCGAGCACCATATGTCGAGGGTCGGACGCAGTATTCTAAGCCGCCTGGGGCTGGAATTCTTTGTCGCATCAACACCTAATGAGTATGTCGCAAAGGCAGTCGCTCTTGCGTCGAATCAGGATGCCCTTGGCAAAATCAGGTCTACCATGCGTGCGAGGATGGCTGTCAGTCCGCTTTGTAACAAGGCTAAATTCGCGGAAAACATCGAATGTGCTTATCGTCAGATGTGGCGTCGTTGGTGCGAATCACAGGACAACGATGATTTAGCTGAAGTCGAAAATTCGCAAGAAAAACAACGACCGCTAAAAGTGTTTAAGCACTCAAATTGATCGTTCCAATAAATCGCCTCGGTCAGTCTGAGTAATTTAAAGCCAAAGACTAAGATGGAACAAACTGAAAAGAAAGGACATGATTCGCAGTCACAAGTTATGGCTTCAATAGATAACCTGCCAGCGTTTCTAATCGAGGCGGAAAATGCTGTAAACGCTGGAAATACGGAGAAAGCCAAAGCCTTTCTTTGTGAAAAGGCAGTCGAACAAGTTTGCAATATACAGGATGTTGCTTCAAAGGTGTTGGCGCTTTATATGCTTGCCTCACTGCTTCGTAAAGTCCGGCAGTTCGACAGAGCAGAGAAATTAAACAAAAAAATTCTTGAGTATGGTGAATATGCTTTTGCGTATAACGAGTTGAGCGGCATCTGCCAGGAAAGATGTGACTTCATAGCGGCTGTTGAATACGGAAGCAAGGCCTTGAGCCTCGAACCCGATAACCCAAAGCTCTTGTCCGTCCTCGGCAATGAACTTATCGCAATCAGCAAGATAGACGAAGGTGTCGAGTTATTGCGAAAAGCAGTCGAAATTGCGCCCGAGGATACGGAGATTGGGACGTGGCTGTTGTACGGTCTTCATTATAAGCCCGACATAACACCGCAAATTCTTTTTGAAGAGCATAGGAAGTGGGGCAGCAGACATGCACCTATGACTATGGCCAAGATGAATCACGATAATACTGTCGATCCTGAGAAAAAGCTTCGTATCGGGTACATTTCGCCGAATTTCCGACGGCACTCTGTCGTATATTTCTTTGAACCCCTTCTTGAAAGCCATAACCGTGAAGCAGTCGAAGTTTATGGCTACAATAATTCAAAAAAAGCAGATAAGTTTACCGAACGAATGAGACCTCAGTTTGATAACTTTAGAGATATTTACGAGCTGGCAGATGAAGAAGTCGCCGAGATGATCGTTCAGGACAAGATAGACATTCTTGTAGATCTGGCAGGTCATACCAGGGATAATAGTCTTCCTGTGTTGGCAAGGAGGCCCGCTCCTATACAGGTTACCTGGCTCGGTTATCCCAATACGACAGGTTTGGAGCAGATAGACTATCGGATAACTGACGAGTTGGCGGATCCACCCCGACTTCATAAATATTACACTGAAGAACAGGTATGTCTACCTGACGGTTTTTTATGTTATAGACCGCCGGATTTTGCACCGGCCTTGTCGGCATGTCCTTGCATCAAAAATGGTTATATCACATTTGGCTCGTTCAACATGAACGCGAAGATTAATCTTGAGGTTATATCTCTTTGGGCTCAGGTACTGAAGACAACTGAGAAGTCTCGTCTCTTGATTAAGCTTAGAGGTGGGGACCGCCGGCAGCTGCAAGACCACTATCGCAACCATTTTGAACGGCTCGGAATCAAGCCAGACAGGATAGAAATATGCGGGCGAAAATCAGCAGTGGAGCATCTGGCAATGTACGGAGAGGTAGATATTGGTCTGGACCCATATCCGTATCATGGTACAACTACTACCTGTGAAGCCCTGTGGATGGGCGTGCCCATTATATCACTGCTTGGTGACCATCATTCCTGTCGCGTGTCTCTGAGTCTGCTCAAACGTCTTGATATGGATTATTTTGTCGCCTCAACTGAAGAAGAATATGTGGCAAAAGCATCTGCCCTCGCGGCAAATACGAAATCGTTATCGAAAATCCGCGCCACAATGCGCCAAAGACTGGCAGCCAGCGATATTTGCAACAAATCCAAATTTGCCGCGAATATTGAACAGGCCTATCGAAAAATGTGGCACCGATGGTGTCAGTCACAAGGAGTTGATGTTTCAAGTAAGCAGGTTGAGTCAAAAACCCAGCACTCGAATCAAAATATAACTCAGCATACACCTGTTATATAGAACAGAGATTGTTAATTGTTGTGGATTTGGAATGGCACAGGAAAAGAAGAAAAGACCTTGTCGCAGCAAGGTAAAAAAATCTTCGCCCGTTCAACAAGATGGAACTGAAGATGGGCTGGCTGCGTTTCTTCGCAAAATCAAATCAGCTTTTGAAGAGGGTCAGCTTGAACTTGCTATCGGCATTCTTTCACAAGCCGCAAAATATGTGTCGGAAACCTCGAATTTATCTTCCAGTGAGGCTGTTTTATGGGAAAAATTCGGTGTTCATCTGATATCGACAGGTGAAATAGAACAGTTGGTTGATTTGTTGCCCAAGATGGTGAAGATACATCCATGGGATTCGAATGTTCATTCCCATATGTTGTTTACTCTGCATCACCTGCCTGAAGTTGACCAACAAATGATTTTTGATGAACATAAACGGTGGGCTGAAATTCACGCGCCTGCGAATAAGATTGAACTCTTTCATGACAATGTTGCTGATCCTGACCGCCGGCTTCGAATTGGTTATATCTCTCCTGATTTTCGTATGCATCCGGTGGCATTTTTTGTTGAGTCTCTTCTTAACGGCCACAATCGAAAAAATGTCGAGGTCTATGGGTATGGTAATGTCGCCAAGCCGGAAACTGCAACTGAATACCTAAAAGGTAAGTTTGACTATTATCGTAATATCTATGGTCTCGATATCCAATCACTAATCCATCTTATCAGGGAAGACAAAATCGACATATTGGTAGAGCTTGCAGGCCACACAAACGATAATAGTCTCACTGCCCTGGCGTATAAACCGGCACCTATCCAGGTTTCTTATTTAGGGTATCCGGGAACAACTGGAATGCAGCAAATCGATTATCGCCTGGTGGATGAATGTGTTAATCCAGCGCAATCACAGAAATACTATACCGAAGAACTAATCCATTTGCCGGAACCTTTTATCTGCTATAATTTTACTGATCTGAAATCACCGGTCACAGCGCCTCCTGTCGAGCAAAAAGGCTACATTACCTTCGGGGCGTTTAAGAACAATTGCAAAATTAACTCACATGTAATGTCGCTTTGGGCCAAAATCTTGAAAGCCAATGATAACTCGCGCCTATTATTACGATTCGCGAAAGGCTCTGACCAAAATATTAGAAACCATTACCTACGCCAGTTTGAGTTCTTGGGTATCAATCCGAACAGAATTGAAATAGGCGGGTGGCTGACTTATATTGAGCACCTGCGTCAGTATGAAAATGTTGACATTGGCCTGGACACATTCCCCTTCAATGGCCATACGACTACCTGTGATGCTTTATGGATGGGCGTGCCGACAATATCACTGTTTGGCGAGTCCTTTGCTTCTCGACTTGGCTTGAGTTTGCTCAAATCGGTAGGGCTGGAGTTTTTTGCGGCTGAAACAGCCGAAGAATATGTCGCTAAAGCGACTGCGCTGGCACAAAATCATCAGTCGCTCGTTAAGATTCGAGCCTCTATGAGAGAAAGAATGCTTTCCAGTCGTTTATGCAATTCAAAAAATTTCGCATCCGGTCTGGAAAACGCATATCGAAAAATGTGGCACCGGTGGTGCAAAAGTCGTGGAGTTGAAATGAGCGATAAAAAAACAGGACCAACTCAAAGCCGGCAGCGGCAAGAGAAATCCTCGGAATCAGTTGAACCTGCTACTGTTGCTCGGGAACCTGAATCTAAACGTGGAATTATATACATGATATGGGGTGACAGTGAAAAGCATGAAAAAACACTCTAGCGTTCAATCACCTCAGTTCGAGAACATCATCCTGATCTTCCTAATACACATCGAAAGGTTTGAGGCAGGCGGAAAAATAAACAAAACCAGAATATGCGAATTGAGCCCATTTGAACAGACAGCATTTCTGGATAATGACACGGTAGTTATGGGAAATCTGGACTACGGCTTTGAAAAGGCCGGGCAGTTTGGCCTGTCATGCGTCATTAATGAGTGTCCATGGGCCAGACGATACAGTGACCCAAGACTTTCCGGTGATATGATAGAATACAACAGCGGCGTTCTTTTTTTCACCAGAAAGGCAAAGCTCGTTTTTGACGCCTGGGAAAAATTATTCCCAACGACTGATGCTTCGATTGTTCATCTTAAAGGTAATAAGAATTGTTTAATGCCGGTAGCTGACCAAGAAAGTTTAGCGTTGGCTCTCGAGCAAACTGGATTTCAACCTTTTATTTTGCCGTATAACTGGAACTTTCGGCCCAGTTGGCACAGATCGTTATTCGGGCCGATCAAGATATGGCATTCTTATTATGATATTCCCGAAGAACTTCTCGATTGGAATAAAGAACAGTCAGCTAAAAATGCCGTGATTCGGTTCTGTCTGCTCGATATGAACGCAAAGAATATTTCACAGAAAGATTTGGTCGGGTCGAGCAGGTA
>CAYSLN010000002.1:37504-38803 GCA_964431825.1 uncultured Pirellulales bacterium
ACTTTTACTGCTTACTTTGAAAAAATGAATAAGCTTTTTCACGAAGCATGCAGTAATGCATTAACCGATAATGGGCCTGTTCCGTGGTTTATTCAGGAATACGTCGCTCAACTGCTCTCCAACAAGCCTGATGTTGTAGGGTTTTCGATTATGGTGACGGAGCAATTTTATTTTTCGGTTTTAGTTGCGCAAATTCTTAAGGCTGTTAATAAAAATATTACGATTGTCCTCGGAGGATATGTTCCCACCCGGGTCCACCGGGATATTCTTAGCCGAAAGTGCGTTGATTTCATTGTCCTAAATGAGGGAGAAAAAACCTTCCTTGATTTATTGACGACACTTGACAAAGATAAGAAATTTGATGACATTCCTAATTTAGCCTTTAGGAAAAACGGTGGAATTTCAGTGACGGAGCCATCTGTGATCAATGACCTTGACCAATTGGCTTTTACTGACTTTTCTGATTTTGACCAGAAATCTTATTTTGCCCCTATCTCGGTGATTCCAATTCTTACTTCAAGGGGTTGTTATTGGAGAAGATGTACTTTTTGCGTTCATCATAAGAGTTATTTTAGCAAGTACAGGCAAACCTCGGTTAAGCACCTTGTTGATGAGCTTGAACATCATGTTAATAATGGCGAGAAATATTTTAACTTTACGGATGAAATGATATCGGCGAATCGTTTCAGGAAAATCGCTGAAGAGATAATTAAAAGAAATCTTGAGATTAATTACTATGCTCTTGGCAAACCCACGGCAGATTTTACAAAAGATGTTTTAGATATAATGTATAAATCGGGGTGCCGGTATATTATCTGGGGAGTTGAGTCCGGCTGTCAAAGGATTCTCGATTTGATAGATAAAGGAACTGTTGTCGAAGACATATCCGATGTTTTGACTAATTCAAATTTAGCTGGCATTAAAAATCATGTGTTTATCATTATCGGCTTTCCTACCGAAACAAGAGAAGAGCTCAAACAAACATTAGATTTTCTCTACGAACACAGAGATCATATTTACGCAGTACATAAAGGACCGTTTAGGTTGAAAATAGGTTCTGCGGTATACGAAAATCCGGATAAGTTTTGCATAACAAAAACATATCCTACAGGCTCTCCTATGGAACCGGCAGTTAAATTCGATATTTCTCAGGGCATAAAACAGGATGAGTCACGGCATTATGTCACCTTTTATGGGAAAAATTATCTTCGGCATTTCAGCTATTTTTCTGATTATCTCACCATATACAGAAACCACGCACTATATCTTTATTCAAATCCGGACAAGCTGGTTTTCTCG
>CAYSLN010000003.1:0-28963 GCA_964431825.1 uncultured Pirellulales bacterium
ACTCCGTCAGCCGACACTGGGCACACATGCCTCTGAATGCTACGACGACTTTATTACCTTCAACGTCTATCAGCTCGATATTACCGCCATGGGTTCGAAGGGCCGGTCTGATTTGCTCATTTATTGTCTGCTGGATTAGCTGTATCTTATGGATATTGGTAAGCTTGCCTGCTCGGCGAGGCACGGTTACAGGTATCTCTTTTACTTTATCACCCTGTATTTTTTCTACTATCTTTTCGATTTCACCCCTGCATCCGCCACAGCCGCCGCCGGCCTTGCAGTAATTCGTAACCTCATCAACCGTTGTCAGATTGTTCTCGTGTATTACCCTCTCGATCTCTTTGTCGGTCACGCCGAAACAGGTGCAGACTACATTGCCCTGGAGTTCGTGCTTTTTCTTGCCGCCGCCTTTGTAATTTTCGATTGCCGCCTCAAGGGCCTCTCTTCCCATAACTGAACAGTGCATCTTTTGTTCGGGTAGACCACCTAAATAATCTGCAATATCTTTGTTGGTTACTTCGGCAGCTTCATCAAGGGTCAAACCCTTTATCATCTCGGTCAGCACCGACGATGTTGCTATTGCACTTGCACAACCGAAGGTTTTGAACTTTGCATCTTTAATCCTACCGCTCTCATCGAGTTTGAACGTCAGCCTCAGGGCATCACCGCAGGCTAAGGAGCCGACCTCACCGACTCCGTCCGGATGTTTTATTTCTCCGACGTTCTGCGGGTTGAAAAAATGCTCTTTGAGTTTGTCCGTATATTCCCACATGATTTTACCTCTGACTCTTTTTCAGCGCCTGCTCAAAGTCATTTATTATATCATCTATGTGCTCTGTGCCTACCGAGACTCGAATATAGTCATCTGTCACACCGGCCGCAAGCTGCTCGGTTTCGCTTAGCTGCTGGTGTGTCGTACTGGCTGGGTGTATCACCAGAGTTTTGCTGTCACCTATATTAGCAAGGTGACTGGCTAATTTAACACTGTTGATGAACTTAATGCCAGCTTCTCTGCCGCCCTTGATTCCAAAGCCAAGTATTGCTCCCTGGCCACAGGGGAGATATTTTTGCGCTAATTCGTAATCCGAGTGAGATTTTAGACCAGGATAATTTACCCAACTAACTGCCTGCTGTTTTTCGAGCCACTCAGACAATTTCAGAGCATTCTCACTGTGCCTTGGCATACGAAGATGCAGGGTCTCCAGTCCCTGCAAAAAGAGAAACGCATTAAACGGCGACATACAGCCACCCATATCCCGCAAAAACTGAACCCTTGCCTTGAAGATGTACGCCAATTCGCCAAAACTTTCGACGTACTTAACACCATGATAACTCGGGTCCAGCTCAGTTAATTCAGGGTACCGCCCGTTTGTCCAGTCGAATTTGCCCGAATCAATAATCGCCCCACCGATGCTCGTGCCGTGGCCCCCGATGAATTTCGTGCAGCTATGAACGACAATGTCAATACCGTGCTCAAAAGGCCTAAACAAAACAGGCGTCGTAACAGTATTGTCGCAGATTACCGGCATGCCGTTTTTGTGAGCAATGTCAGCTATCTTTTCATACTGTAAGATGTCGTTCTTGGGATTTCCGATGCTTTCTATATAAATCAGCCGAGTATTGTCCTTGATTGCCCTGGCAAAATTTTCCGACTTCTTGGGGTCAACGAAAGTTACTTCAATACCCAGCTTCGGAAATGTCTGGCTAAAGAGCGTGACTGTACCGCCGTAAAGCGAACTCGAAGAGACGATGTGCTGGCCTGCCCGGCAGATATTAAGGACACTGGATGTGATTGCCGCCATCCCGGAGCTAAAACAAAGACCGCCTGCGCCACCTTCCATTGCAGACAGCCGTTTTTCCAGTACATCGGTCGTGGGATTCATCAGCCGGGTATAGATATTGCCGAACTCCTTCAGCGCAAACAGATTGGCTGCGTGCTCCGTGTCTTTAAACATATAACTTGTCGTCTGATAAATGGGCACGGCTCTGCTCAATGTATCCGAATCAGCCTGCTGGCCTGCATGTAGTGCCAGGGTTTCCAACCGATATTCTTTCTCGTCGTTCATTTTGAATTCCCAATTATTTCACAGGTACACCCTGTCAGAAATTTTTTTTCTTTATCATATTACTCTATTGCTTCCTTGTAGGATTCCTAACGGGGCAAAACTTCTATCATTCTATCGAGTGACCTTTTTGCTTTTATTCTTATCTCGTCCGGAACCGTGACTTTGTATTGCATATCTTCCAAAGCCCACTGGACTTTCTCCAAAGTAATTTTTTTCATATTCGGACAAATTGCCCGCTCATTGGCTGCAATGAATTCGGCTTGCGGGTTCTGTTTCTTCAATGTATGGATTATTCCTATCTCGGTAGCTATTATGAACCGCTTTACTGTGCTTTTCTTGGCGAACTTGAGCATTTGGCCAGTACTGAGTATCTGGTCCGAAAGCTCTTTGACCGGCTCGGTACACTCCGGATGCGCCATTACGATTGCATCCGGGTATTTTTCTTTAGCAGTTCTTATATCCTCTTCGGTTATCACCATGTGGGTTGGGCAATAGCCCGGCCAGAGCACAAGGTCTCTGCCTGTCTTTTCCGCGACAAATTGGCCAAGATGCCTGTCCGGCACAAAGATAACAGTCCTCTCGGGCGGTAAAGATCTCACCAGTGCCACAGCATTAGCACTGGTGCAGCAGTAATCACTTTCAGCCTTGACTTGGGCCGGGCTGTTCACATAACAAACCACTAACGCACTGGGGTGTTCGCGCTTTAGTTTGCGTAGCTGTTCCGCAGTTATCATATCCGCCAGCGGACAGCCTGCCTGTTTTTCCGGCAAAAGCACTGTCTTGCCCGGCGAAAGAATGAAAGCGGTCTCAGCCATGAACTGCACACCGCAAAACACGATCACATCCGCATCCGTCTGGGCTGCTTTTATACTCAGGCCCAAGGAATCACCGCAAAAATCAGCCAGGTCCTGTATCTCGCCAGGTTGATAATTGTGCGCGAGTATCACTGCCCTGCGAGTATCCTTTAGCCCGCCTATTTTTTCAACTATAGAACCATTCAAAAAACTATCTCCCGAAATACTTTGAAGTTCATAGCTGCAAGTCAGCGTTTTGTAAACTCAGAATTATGAACTGCAAGCTATGAACTCCTTTTATGTTTTGTGTAAACCAAATCCGGATTCGGACTCGTGACTGTAACGCCCGACGGCACCGATTCCTTTATCCAGACATTACCGCCGATTACCGTACCTTTCCCGATAACTACATCGCCCAATATCGTAGCCTCGGCATAGATTGTCACGTTGTCCTCTATTGTCGGATGTCTTTTGCCTCCCTTTATTATCCTTCCCCTTTCGTCTTTGCGGAAGCTCAAAGCTCCAAGCGTAGCACCTTGATAAATCTTTACATTGTCACCTATAACTGTAGTCTCACCTATCACAACGCCGGTGCCATGGTCAATAAAGAACCTACTGCCTATTTTTGCCCCCGGATGTATGTCGATACCGGTTTTTTCATGTGCGCATTCGGTCATTATCCGCGGGATTAACGGCACCTGTTTTAGATACAATTCGTGGGCAATACGATATGTTGCGATCGCTATAATGCCGGGATAACTCATTACAATTTCCTCGTATGACTTTGCAGCAGGGTCACCATCGAAAGCGGCAGCGACATCACCTTTTAGCAATTCCCTTATCCTCGGCAGTTGAGTCAACAAATCTTGCGTAACGTTCTGGGCCATTGTTCGGCAGTCACAACTCTCACATTCCTTTATTCTGCATTGGTACTGATAAGCTCGTTCTATTTGCCCGGAAAGGTCGGTATAAACCTGGCAGAGAATATCACCAACAACAAAATTGATATTTGATTTCGTAACCGCCCTTTTGCCGGTATGGCCAGGAAAAAGTACTTCAAACAGCAAATCAAGGATTTCCAGAATCTGACTCCTGACCGGCAGATTGGAAGCATCGATAAAATTTATGCCGGAATCACCTCGATACGTCTCGGCAATCTCAGCAATCAGCTTATCGACTTCTTTGCCGGTTAATTTCTTCTTTCGCATTGTATGCTCCTACCGCAAAGACAAGACTTTTCTGCTATTACTCAAACATCACCGTAGAGATGTATCTCTCTCCGGTATCAGGAAAAATCACAACTATTGTTTTGCCTTCATTTTCCGAACGTCGTGAAAGCTGTATTGCCGCCCACATCGCAGCGCCCGAACTTATCCCCGCTAATATACCCTCTTTCGCTGCTATTTGGCGGGCCGTTTCCACGGCATCATTATTGGCAACTTGTATGACCTCGTCAATTATATCTACATTCAAAACCTCGGGCACAAATCCTGCTCCTATACCCTGAATCTTGTGTGGTCCGGGTTTGCCTCCGGAAAGTACCGGCGAGTCCTTCGGCTCCACTGCCACTACCTTCAGATCTTTATTGCGTTGTTTCAATACTTCACCGCAACCGGTCAAGGTCCCTCCGGTCCCGACACCGGCAACAAAAATGTCAACTTTGCCGTCAGTATCAACCCAAACTTCCTTTGCGGTGGTTTCCCTGTGAACCTGGGGATTTGCAGGATTCTTGAATTGTTGCGGCATAAAAGATTGAGGATTCTCTGCCACGAGCTGTTCGGCCTTTTCTACAGCCCCGGCCATACCACCTTCTGCCGGTGTCAGCACAATTTCTGCACCGAATAACTTTAACAGTTTCCTTCTCTCTATACTCATCGATTCCGGCATAGTCAATATCAATCGGTATCCCTTTGCGGCACAAATGAAGGCAAGCCCTATGCCGGTATTGCCGCTGGTCGGCTCGATTATAACCGTGTCCAGTTTTATCAATCCCTCCTTTTCCGCCGCTTCTATCATCGACTTGGCAAGTCTGTCCTTGACGCTGCCACAGGGATTATACGATTCAAGCTTGGCTAAAACAGTTGCCTTATTCGAACTGAGTTTGTTGATTCGCACCAGCGGCGTATAACCAACCGCATCTATGATATCTCTGAATATCGCACTCATAATTTGCCTTCACTTCTCTCTATATTTGATAACCCAAGGTTCCTTTATCATTTGCATCGTTAACTAAATCCTGCAGCGTTACAGGTTCTAAGACCTCCTCAATCGCTTTCTCAACCTTCATCCAAAGGCGCCTCGCTGCACAATCAGCAGCCCGCGCACAGTAATCTTTATTCCCAACACATTCGGCCGTAGTTACAGAACCCTCTAAGCAATGAAAAACATCACCAAGCTTAATCTGATTTGCAACCTTGGCAAGAACATATCCCCCTCTGGAACCTCTGATACTTCTGACGAATCCCCCTGATTTGAGTATAGTCATTAACTGTTCCAGATATTTTACTGATATGTCCTGGCGCTGAGCGATTATTTTGAGTTGCAACGGCCCCTTACCATCGTGTTGAGCCAGTTCTATTATGGCCCTTATCCCATATCTTGTCCGAGTCGAAAGCTTCATAATACTCAATCTCCTACAATACCTATTATATTAGTAGTATATTATACAGGTCTGTCAAGCTTTTGTGCAGAAAAAAACTTAGAATTAATGAAAAATTCAAAAAAACTCCGTCAGATTTCCCCAATTACCCCCTTCTCGTGACCTAAAATTAAGCACCGCTGGCAAAAATACATTTTATATCTGACCCCGAAAGCCCATTGCTTGACAACTCAATCAATGGCTCCTATAATAATGGCCTTCATTTTATAGCTATTTGAAAAAGGATGCTGCGGATGCCAAAAAGTTCCAAGAAAAAAGTGGCGTTTATCTCCTCTTACCTGCCAAGAAAATGCGGCATTGCGACATTCACATCGGATCTGATCAAAAACATTACATTAGCCGCTAAAGGTGAATTCGAACCATTAGTAGTTGCAATGCGGTCAGAGGAGCATAAATATAATGACCCGGTCAAGTTCGAAATCCGTCAAAATGTCAAAAGCGACTATATTTGCGCTGCTGACTACATCAATTTCAGCCACGTCGACCTGGTCTCTGTCCAGCACGAGTTTGGCCTTTTTGGTGGCGACGCTGGCTCATATCTGAGTCTGCTACTCAACAGACTAAAGGCCCCTGTAATAACAACCCTTCACACGGTACTTGATGACCCGGACCCCGCTTGCCATAAATCATTAGTGGAGGTCTGCAATAACTCCTACAAAGTAATCACTATGAACGAACGCGGCGTCAAGATGCTGCGGGACATCTACGGCATATCCAACAAAAAAACAGATTTAATTGCACACGGCATACCGGATCTACCTTTCGTCGACAGCAGTTACTACAAGCACAAATTCGGCATGGAAGGCCGAAGGACCATACTGACATTCGGCCTGCTCAGCAAAAACAAAGGCTTAGAGGTTATGCTAAAAGCGATGCCAAGTATAATCAAGGCTGACCCTTCCATACTGTACATAGTCTTGGGCATGACACACCCGACCATACTAAAACAGGAAGGCGAATCATATAGATTCAGCCTGCAAAATATTGTCAAAGACCTCAGCCTGCAGGAGCATGTCATCTTTCACAACAGATTCGTAAACGACGAAGAGCTTCACAACTTTTTATGCGCAGCTGACATTTATGCCACACCCTATTTAAGCAGGGAACAACTGACCAGCGGTACGTTATCATTCGCAGTTGGGACTGGAAAAGCTGTCGTCTCCACCCCCTACTGGGCGGCTACGGAACTGCTCGCCGATGGCCGAGGCATACTAGTGCCATTCGAAGATTCCGAACAAACAGCTGAAGCGATAGTGCGAATACTTCAGGATGACTCGTTGTTTTATTCCCTGCGAAGACAGGCATATGATTATGGTAGATCCAGAACATGGCCCAAAATAGGCCAGGCCTACTGGAAATTATTCAGTACAAAACGATTAAAGCGATTACCCGTCCAAATTGCGGGCAAAGCTGTGCTCTCGGCAGCCGAAACAATATCAAATATTGAGGTGCCCGAACCCTCATTAGACCATTTGAAAAAGCTTACCGATGACACTGGTCTGTACCAGCACGCTATATTCACAATACCAAATCGCAAGCACGGTTATTGCACAGATGACAACGCAAGGGCCGTAATCGCTATGGCCAGATACTACGACCAGTATCCTGCACCGGAGGTTTTCGAGCTCTTCGATACATATTTATCCTTTGTAATGCATTCACAGAATAGCGATGGCTCAGTCAAAAACTTTATGAATTTTGACAGGACATGGCAAAAAGATGAGCCCGCAAACGATGCTTTCGGCAGGGTGCTGTGGGCATTCGGAACCGTGATGGCAATACCACCTTCACCATCATATTTATCGATTGTCAAAGACTACTTTGATAAATCCGTGGAACTTGTCCAGAAGCAATTTCCAAGAGGAATGGCCTATTCGATACTTGGTATGTGTGATTATCTCAAGCAGTTCCCGGGAGCAAGTGACATCAAACGCCAGTTGGAGATGGCTGCAGACGGTCTTGTGGCTCAGTACGAAGAAAATAAATCTCCCACGTGGCAATGGTTCGAGGATACTCCCACTTATGATAATGCCATTTTGCCGTATGCGCTTTTTGTCGCCGGCCTAACCCTCGAAAATAAAAAACACCTCGCAGTCGCGGAAGAAACCTGCCAATTTCTGTTGGCGAATACCTTCAACGGCGAACATTTCAGCTTCATAGGCTGCAAAGGCTGGTATGAGCGTGGCCAAACAAAGGCCGCATTCGACCAGCAGCCCATAGAAGCCGCAAGCACAGTTATGATGCTCAGGGCTGCTTACGATGTCACGCAAGACAATAAGTTTCTGACACTCCAGAGAAAAGCCTTCGACTGGTTCCTCGGTGCAAATGACCTGCATATCCCCCTATATGATTTCAGGACCAAAGGATGTAACGATGGCCTTACGCGTGATGGTGTTAACACCAATCAGGGAGCAGAAAGCACGCTTAGCTTTCTATTAAGCCTGCTGGTCATAGTCGAAAGCTATGCTTTAGTCGACAAAATCCAGACCGGCAAAGGTGTATCCCTCACTCAACCTAACCTCATAGAGCAAATAACCAAGGAACCTGCACCTATAAAAAGTATATCTGCAAAGCCCAAATCCGGGAAAAAGCAACAGGTAGAGGAATCTGCCTGAACATTGTAAGTCCATCACAAAAGCTGCGCCGCTAAACAGTCGAATCGCTTTATGAGTCCATAACCTCGGAGCCTGTTTCACCAAGCGATTTAATCTCGTTTCCTAAACTCTGGACAGTTTGACGGCCGATAAATGAAAAGACCTCACTATTTAACAGGTTGGTATAAACCTATGACGACTTTTGCTTAGGAAGTGCCCAGAATGAAAGTTGCCAGTTTAAACGTCAACTCTTTACGCGCTCGCCTGACACTTGTGCTCCGGTGGCTAACCGAGCATCAGCCGGACGTTTTGTGTGTCCAGGAAACCAAGGTCCAGGACATCGATTTCCCCGCTGATGATTTTGACAAGATCAAGTATCAATGTAGTTTCAAAGGTCAAAAAAGCTATAACGGCGTGGCAATTTTCAGCAAAACTCAAATCTCAAATGTCAAATCCGGCTTCAATGACGAACCCAAAGACCAGCCACGACTGATTAAGGCAGAAATCGACGGCATCTCAATTGTCAACACCTACGTCCCGCAGGGTCACATGCCTGATTCTGAAAAGTTCGAATACAAACTAAACTGGTTTGAGCGATTACTGACATTCTTCGACAAGAATTTCAAGCCCACCGACCCTGTTCTATGGATGGGCGACCTCAATATAGCTCCACAACCGATAGATGTCTACGACCCTAAAAACTTCTTAGGCCATGTTTGTTTCCATCCGGAGGTCCATAAAAAATTGGAACAGATTATGCAGTGGGGATTTGTGGATGTCTTTAGAATGCACTGTAGCGAGCCCGGCCAATACACGTTCTGGGATTACAGACTGCCAAATTCGGTCAAACGCAATCTCGGCTGGCGATTAGACCATATTATGGCTACCCAATCTCTTGCAAAGAAATGCACCGCCTGTTACATAGATAAGGAACTTCGAACCGCAGAACGGCCAACTGACCACACTCCTATCGTCGCTGAATTTGAGTGGTAAGAACAACTGGGGAACCAGGATTCGGACCTGGACTAACTGATCCAGAGTCAGTCGTGCTACCGTTACACTATTCCCCAAAATTATAATTACAAGCAGCTACTTAATTTCTCTTATCGGCAAACCCACTTAATTTAAGCAGCTTCCAACCCGCGGGCAAAACTACAGCCGCCAGGACTGCCTTGGAAACATCGCCAACAATAAAAGGATACAAACCCATAGCCAGCACAGTTTCGCTTATACCCATCAGACAAAACAGCCAGAACAGGCCAAAGGCATAGATGACCAAATTGCCAAAAAGCATTGCCAAAACCGTAGTCCCAATCCGCCGGTCCCATCCCTTCTCCGCCAACAGTCCAGTGATGTAAGCGGCAGGAATAAAACCAACCAGATAGCCTCCGGTCGGCCCTAATAGTACCGCAAAGCCTCCACCAAGTGCAAACACAGGCAGTCCGGCTGCACCTTGCATTATGTATGCAAGCACAGCAAGGCTGCCACGCCTGGCTCCAAGCAACGCCCCCATCACCAGCACAGCAAAAGTTTGCCCCGTAACAGGAACAGGGCTTAAAGGCAACAAAACCTTGACTTGAGCACACAAAGCAATAAACAGCGAGCCGCCAATAACCATGGCCAGATCGTAAAATCCAGCATGTATTTTCCCCGAAGGCCTTAAAACATCAGCATAAGTCATATTCGCCAGCATATCTACTCCGTCAGCAAAGGAAAAAACTCCGATTGCTCCAATAGTGATTGAACCACTATTTTCAAGCATTATATTCGAAACCTCTTTTCACGTCAAATATTAGCTGTCAGCTTCCTCTGTCATCATTTCCGGGGCCTACCCACCGGCAGACAAGAGCGGAGGTGATGCAATGGTTGTTTCTATGATTTCTGTTATAATTATGTTATTAGTAGTTGCGCATTTTTGCGTAGAATCCTTACCCGGATTAGTGAGCAAAAAGTCCCTTTAACAACCATATGCCAAATATCCCCGCGAATCAGCAGGTTTTCCAATTCCCGCTACAATCGAAAATTTGCTCTTCACTTTACAGGAACAACAGGCTTTGTTAGAATGTAGTGTTTAATGTAATACATGTTGTTAAAACAGATAAGATGGACAATACGAAATGGCCGGCAAAATAGTTATTGATACCGACCGGTGTAAGGGCTGCGGCTTGTGTGTAGTTGTATGTCCGAAGGGCGGTATAGTTATCTCCAAGCAATCCAATAAAACCGGCTACTTCCCGGCCAAAACCACCAATGTTGATTGCACAGGCTGTGGGATGTGTGCTGTTATCTGTCCGGATGCGATAATCGAGGTACACCGCGACGGCCCTAATAAGCCCAGTAAAATAGATATAGTCACAAAACAGGACAAAAAAAGTAAGCCGGGTCTAATTGAGGAAAAAGCGTGACTGAAAGAATTTTAATCTGTGGCAATGAGGCCCTCGCCGAAGCGGCTATCCTTGCTGGTTGCGACGCATACTTCGGCTATCCCATCACGCCGCAAAACGAAGTCACTGCCTATATGTCCAGGAAAATGCCTGAGCAAGGCCGGGTTTTTGTTCAAAGCGAGAGTGAATTAGCCGCAATCAATATGGTATACGGGGCTTCGGCCACCGGTAAAAGGACGATGACAAGCTCATCCAGTCCCGGCATAAGCCTCATGCAGGAGGGGATAAGTTATCTTTCCGGTGCCGAACTGCCAGCGGTTGTCGTCAATGTAATGAGAGGTGGTCCGGGCCTGGGCAACATTGCTCCATCGCAGGGTGACTACTTCCAGGCCACTCGCGGCGGCGGACACGGAGACTACCGAACCATCGTCCTCGGGCCATCGACCGTACAGGAACTAGCCGATTGCATGCCGCTGGCATTTGACTTAGCTGACCGGTACCGAATGACCGTTGTCGTGCTGGCCGACGGTATCCTGGGCCAGATGATGGAGCCGATAGTATTAGAGAAAAAACCAAGACCTGAGCTGCCTCCAAAAGACTGGGCTGTAACCGGAGCAAAAGGCAGAGAGCAAAACATCGTCCGCTCTTTATGGCTCCCTGAGGGAACGCTGGAAAAACACAACAACAAACTACTGGCCAAATACGAACAAATCCAGAAAAACGAAGTGCTTTGCGAACAATATGAAGTCGACGATGCTGAAATCTTAGTAGTCGCATACGGCATTGCAGCGAGAATTGTCCGCGGCGCGGTGAACAGGGTAAGGGAAGAAGGTCTTAAAGTCGGCCTGATACGCCCCATCACGTTGTGGCCTTTTCCGACAGAGCAAATCAGCAAGGCCGCCGAGGAATTTCGAATTTTCCTTACTGTGGAGATGAGCTGTGGCCAAATGGTCGAGGATGTAAAACTGGCTGTAGCCGGAAAGGCACCGGTATTACTTTACGGCCGACCCGGCGGCGGTGTGCCAACCGTTGACGAAATTCTGGATAAAATCAAACAATTATCTATATCTGTAAAAAGTTGCGAATAATGGAACCAGTATTTACGCGAACACCTGTTCTCAAGGATTGTCCAACACATTACTGCCCCGGATGCGGGCACGGCATCGCCCATCGATTGACAGCTGAAATAATCGACGAACTTGGTATACGCGAGAGAACTATCGGTATAGCACCGGTGGGATGTTCGGTGCTTTTATACGATTATATTGATGTCGATATGATAGAGGTCGCTCACGGCAGAGCACCAGCTGTGGCAACGGGTATGAAAAGGACAAATCCAGACAAAATAATCTTCTCCTATCAGGGTGACGGTGACCTTGCGGCGATTGGAACTGCCGAGATCATCCACGCCGCTCACAGAGCCGAACAAATAACCATTATCTTCATTAACAACGCTGTCTTTGGGATGACAGGCGGACAGATGGCCCCAACAACGATGATTGACCAGGTAACAGCAACAACACCTAAGGGCCGTGCCGCCGCTGAGCAGGGCTATCCACTTCGGGTCTCAGAACTGTTGGCTATCCTACCAGGCACAATTTATGTCGAGCGATGTTCTCTGCATAATGTAGCTCACATACGTAAGGCTAAAAAGGCCATCAAACATGCCTTCCAACTGCAGGTCAGTGGAGCCAAGGGCCTCTCGCTCGTTGAGTTGCTTTCGCCCTGCCCAACATATTGGCGGATGACACCGGCCAAGGCAATGGAATGGATCGAAAACCATATGACAAAGGTCTTTCCGCTGGGGCGTTTGAAGGGTTGATAATGACTACAAATGGTTTTTACGAAGAGGTTGTTATTGCAGGCTTCGGCGGACAGGGAATTATGCTGGCCGGCAAACTGCTGGCCCAGACCGCTATGAAGGCCGGTAAAGAGGTCACTTACATGCCCTCTTACGGTGCCGAAGTTCGGGGTGGCACCGCCAATTGCATGGTTATTATCGCAGAGAAAGAAATCGCCTGCCCCGTCGTCGGCAGAGCCGATGCGCTGATTGTTATGAACAAGGCCTCGCTGAATAAATTCGCATCTCGACTTAAAAAAGGCGGGCTGTTGATTATGAACAGTTCTCTTATCGACAGCAAGCCACAACTGAACCAGACAATCGAGGTAATAGAGGTGCCGGCTGACGAAATAGCAACTGGGTTAGGCAGCAAAAAAGCTGCCAATATGGTGGCCCTGGGCGCGTACCTGCAGAGGCGAGGATATTTTGGTCCCGAAGCAGCAGCTAAAGTACTGCCCGATGTGCTCGCCAAGAGGCATCATAAAACACTTCCGGTCAACACCGAAGCCCTGCAACAAGGCGGTAAGTTTGTTCAAACAAACAGCCAAGCCCACTAAATTAAAAATTATACCCCGACCAAAAAACAAATAATGTAAAGAACACAGGATGCCTGAGAAAAATTCTATTCGATTACAATAGAAAATGCTCATTCGGCTTGCTCAAACAGCTATAATGAGCTAAAATGCCAAGTGTAGAAAACCAGCCTTAAACTTGAGAATAGGAAGATAAAAGATGGCCAAACGATCGAATGATAAAAAGCCTAAGGCGATATGCAGTTTCTGTGGCCGATCGGGCGGCCAAGCTGATACACTTATAGAAGGCCCAGACAAGGTTTTTATCTGCCCCGAATGCGTCGACCTGTGTCATAATATCATCCGGCAAAATCGCAAACATCCCAGCAGCACAAGTATCAGCCTCAAAGAAATGCCCAAGCCCAAAGAAATAAAAGAATACCTGGACCAATATGTAATTGGGCAGGAGCACGCCAAAAAATATCTCTCCGTTGCAGTGCACAACCATTATAAAAGGCTTCTTCACAGCGACACCGGCAGCAGTGATGTCGAAATCGACAAATCAAACGTTCTGTTAATTGGGCCGACCGGCTGCGGCAAAACACTGCTTGCACACACGCTTGCCGATAAACTGGACGTGCCGTTCGCAATATGTGATGCAACCACTGTTACCGAGGCTGGATATGTCGGCGAAGACGTCGAGAATTTCCTGCTGCGACTACTGCAAAACGCTGACTATGACATAGAAGCTGCCCAGCGAGGTATCGTTTATATTGATGAAATAGATAAGATCGGCAAAACATATCAGAACGTTTCGATTACCCGTGATGTCTCCGGGGAAGGCGTTCAGCAGGCGCTTCTAAAAATGCTCGAGGGAACTACCGCAAATATCCCACCACAAGGTGGAAGAAAACATCCGGAACAATCCTACATACAAATTGACACCACACAAATACTCTTTATATGCGGCGGAACCTTCGTTGGTCTGGAAAATATTCTCAAAAAACGACTCGGTAAAAAAATGATTGGCTTCGATTCAGAACTGTCCGGCCGAACCGATGAAAAAACCGAGTATAGTGATATTGTACAACAGGTTATACCTGAAGATATTATAGAGTACGGAATGATTCCCGAAATGGTGGGCAGGCTCCCTGTAATTACTACCCTCTCGGCCCTCGATGAAAATGCGCTTATAGATATACTGACCAAACCAAAAAATGCCTTGTGCAAACAGTATCAGAAATTCTTTGAGATGGAAGACGCAGAGCTTGAGTTTACGGATGATGCCTTACATGCACTGGCACAAAGAGCCCTCGAGCGTGACACCGGTGCCAGGGCATTGCGTGCGATTGCTGAGGAGTTGATGGTCGATTTGATGTACCAACTGCCGGAAGAACCAAAGCCTGCAAGATATGTAATCACCCGCGATATCGTTGAAGGCAAAGCTGAATTGTTCACCGCAAAGCAAAAGGTTAAAAAAGAATCAGCCTAAAGACAGCAGTGAAAACACCCCATGATTTCAAGGCTGCCTTTTTACAAATTATTACAAATATAGAAGCCCTACTCCACTATCTCTACCTGCGATAGACCGGGCATCAGTAAATTATACACTAGTATCGCATTCCCGTTGTGCAGGCGGATACATCCCCGCGAACCTGCGGTACCTATCTGATTAGGGTCTTTGGTACCATGAATGGCAAAACCGGTTCTGCCTTCAGCCTCGCCCTTTCGACCTTCCAGTGCTATCCACCTCGAGCCCAGAGGATAATCCGGGTCCTCGGCTCTATAAGTTCTTTGTGTATCCGGGTCGGTCCAACTTGGTGATATTAGTTTGCCGCCAAGCTTGACTACCCAACGCCCTGTCGGTGTTTCCATACCCGGCCTGCCTAAACCAACAGGAAAACTTCGAACAAATGTGTTCTGCAGATACATATCCATTGTAAAGGTTGAACGATACACCTTAGCGTGGAATGGACCTTTTACAACCTTTATCGTGCTCGCTGCCCGCAAAGCCTCGGGGCGGGTAATATGGTTAATCTGCATCAGAATCTCATGCGGCACCCTAAATTGCTCACCGATTGTGCTAAGTTTGTCGCCCTGCCTGACCCTATAACTGTCGCAAAGCATATCGGTCGGGAAAACAGTCCGGCTGAAAAGCCATCTATCTGCAAGTCTGGAAAGCTGTTCTTTCACAAATGCACGCTGCTGCTGGTTCATAGGCATCTGCAACGCAGCATTTAGCTTCTCGCGCGCATCTATGACTCTGCTTGGTTCCGCATTGACCAATGCCATAGCTTCTGCGATAAGCTCGGTAGCTTCGAGATTAGACTCGACGGCAGTTGTCTCAGGCGCGAGCTTAGTTAAATCAAGCCTCGGCTCTTCTGTCTGAACCGCCAGTGTCGGTGGAAAACGGGTCGCTTCGTTCCTCTCTGCGGCTGGCTCTGGCGAAGTCTCAATCGCCTTTGTCTCGCTTTCGCCAAAGGGATACCAACCGTAAAAAAAGGCAACCACCACGGCAATGATAAGCAAACCCGAAATGATGTACGTTCGGTTTCGTCTCCAGTTTCTCCGCCTGCGGCTCGAACTGAAAGGATAACGGGCCATTTCATTCTCCTTCCTGGTTCCTGAAATTTATTATTTCCTCATCAGTTATTAAAAAATCTACCGGCTCATCACTTTCCGTTACCGGTATTGAGTCAATGACCTGCTCTTCAAAAGCAAGGCCGCATCGTGAAGCCTTAAGTTCCTCGTTAGCAAAAAACCTGTCGTAAAAGGAACCTCCCCGGCCAAGCCGATTGCCCTTCCTGTCGAATCCCAATGCCGGTGCAACCACCAAATCGATCTCACCAAAAGGTATCGGCACACCCTTTATCGGACTTCGAAGGCCAGAAGCGCTGGTCGATAAATCTGTTTCCAGCGAGTTTATCTGCACTGGTATCATATGCCTCTGCTGCCAGGAAATCTTTGGCACTGCCACTACCTTACCGAGCTGCCAAGCTTGAAGTATAGCCTCGGAAGTATCAACCTCGTGCGGAAGAGATAAATACATCATAACCACTGATGCACTTTGAAACTGTGGGGTTGAAATCAACTTCCGGCAGACTTTACGGCTTTTTTCGCTTCTTTGCTTGGGAGGAATGGCAAGCAGGCAATTCTGCAGCTTTTGGCGCAACCGGGTCTTCTCCATCAGTGATTCTTCTTTCCTATACTCTTTTCAACAGGTTTGTTATTTTGTATCAATGTTTGCAGCTTTTGTAAATAATGCTTAATATTTTTTTCGTATCCTATTTCCTTCGGCATGTAGTACTTCTTCGAAGGCCCTGGAAGGTACTCCTGTGATACGAAACCACCCTTAAAATTATGCGGATAGTCGTAATCGACTCCGAAACTCGCTTTTTTTGCAGCCGGATAGTGGCTGTCTTTCAGATGTTTCGGCACCGGTTTAATCGGCTCCTGATTTACATCGGCCACTGCTTTCCATATTGCCGAAGCTGCAGCGTTTGATTTTGGGGCACACGCTACATACAGTGCCGCCTGCGCCAGCGCCAGTTGGGATTCCGGTAAACCTACAAACTCGGATACCTGAACGGCAGCAGCAGCCAAAACCGTCGCCATTGGGTCGGCATTACCAACATCTTCAGCTGCACAAACAGCTATTCGCCGGGCAATAAAACGTGTATCTTCACCGCCAGCTATCATCCGGGCAAGCCAATAAACAGTGGCATCAGGGTCACTACCCCGCATACTCTTCTGTAAAGCACTTGCCAAATCATAGTGCGTATCGCCCGTGCCGTCGTAGTTAATAGTCTTCTGTTGTATCGACTCCTTCGCAACTTCCAGATTAAATTTTATCTTGCCCTGCTGCCCTCGAGAAACCTGTGATAACACACCCACCTCCAGGGCTGTCAGGGCCTTGCGGGCATCTCCGTCGCACATAACCGCCAGGTATTTCAATGCCTCCTTGTCCACCTGAATATTAAACTTGCCAAGCCCTCGTTTAGTATCATCAATCGCGGTTTTTAGCAGTCGCAAAATATCTTCCTGGCCGAGAGGTTCAAAATGAAATACTGTGCTGCGCGAAATTAACGGCGCATTGACTGAAAAAAATGGATTTTCCGTGGTGGCTCCTATGAGAGTTAAAACCCCTGCCTCGACGTCATCCAATAGAACATCCTGTTGAGCACGGCTGAAGCGATGGATGTCATCGACGAAGAGTACAGACCTTGTCCCGTTGGTCGCGAGTCTGTCCCTTGCGGAGGTGATTATCCGGCGGATATCCTTAACACTTGCTGCGGGGGCACTGAGATAGTGAAATTTAGCCTTCGTGTAATTTGCTATCACCGTTGCCAGCGATGTCTTACCAACCCCTGGTGGGCCGTAAAATATCAGACTGCTGAGCTTGTCAGCCTCGAGCATCCTTGTCAGAAGTTTATCAGGCCCAAGAAAGTGCCTTTGTCCGATAAACTCGTCGAGATTTCTCGGTCTCATCCGAGCCGCCAGTGGAGCTGCCGACTCTATCTTGGCCCTTTCAGACCAGCCAAACAGATTCTTATCGGCCTTGTCTTCACGCATCAGGCATATTATACGCATAGCGCACAAAACTGTCGAAACTTAATTTCTTCAAGAAGCTCCAACTAATAAGGGCAAGTTGAACATCAGCGCCATGTCGCGAACTCCTTGCTATGTTCACAAGTATATGTATACTATCCTGCGCTACTTGGTAGTATTCAGGGAGCAGGTCAATTGGAGACACTAAAGAATGGCTACTGTCGCAACAAAAGCAAGCCTGTTTTACCAAACAGGGGCAAAGATTCAAAGCATTTTCGGTTATGGAGCCCTGCTGGGACGCAATCCGGGCGGATTTTTAGCTTTAGATTCTGAACCGCCGTCCAACAAAGCCGAGAAAGACCTCAATCCCCTCCTGATTGGTTATCCCAGAAACCATAACTACAGGATCTTTAAGAAAAAACTGCTTCCGAGCTTTAGACTCTACGAGAGGTCAAGACTGGTTAGCTCTGTTTGCCCCGAAAAATTAGAAAGCTTCCTGGATATCGGATGTTGCAGGGGATTTTATGTGATAAATGCAGCTCAACAGCCCGATTGCCGGATTTCAGTGGGAATCGACGTTCACGAGCCATTTGTTTCCACCGCCGACAAAGTCCGAGAATACCTCGGCACCAAGAATGCTCACTTCTATTTTGCCCATCTTGACGAGGTAGCAAATGCACCTGAAGCTTACGGCGGACCATTTCAAACAGTCATGCTGATAGGTACGTATCATTATCTGTTCTGGGGCAGCAAAATCAGCTCGGCTGCATATCGTAGTCACCGGCAAATCCTCGCCAGACTTGCTCAAATTTGCACAAACAGGGTCATTTTCTCAGCCCGGCTGGAGATAAACAGGTTGCCTGACGCCGTCAAAGATAAGGCTAAAAGCTCTAAAGACAAAATTCACTACAGCACGGCGGAGTTCCTCAAAAGTGCCGAGGAATTCTTCAAAGTGCGTGAAGCCGGCTATCTGGGTACATATCCTCTGTTTGTCATGTTGAAGAAAAACTCTTCATAGTAAGGCCAACCATGACCAACGACAGTATAAAAAAATCCACCTCGAGAAACATCAGCGGTAAATCGCACTGGCCCTCTATCGCACTGATTGCGCTGACAGTGGCGGTCATAGGAGGAGGAATCTGGCTTTGGGATGATGTGCTCGAAGACCGTATAATTCCTAAGCGATGGGGCGTCATTGAGCCTGGAAAGATATATCGCAGCGGCCAACTCTCAGCGGCACTTGTCAGAAAAACACTAAGTAAACACAACATTAAGGTAATTGTAGACCTGACCGGTAATATACCCAGCGACAAGGACCAGGAAGCTGAGAAACAAGCGGCCACCGAACTCGGTATCGAAGTCCTCAGATTCCCCCTCAGGGGCAATGGCACCGGTGACATCAACAACTATGCCCGAGCTATAGCCGCCATTGTTGATGCCAGAAATAAAGCCAAACCCGTCCTTGTTCATTGCGCCGCAGGTACCCAGCGCACCGGTGGTGTGGTAGCGTGCTATAGGATGCTGATAGAGAAAAAGCCACCTTCGTTTGCTTACGAGGAACTCTTGCGCTACGACTGGCGGGATAAGCAAGACCAGGTTTTACTGACCTACATCAACAGTAATATGACTAAATTAGCCGAACTGCTAAAACAAATGGGCGTTACTGATCATGTGCCCGACCCGCTGCCGGTCATCCACAGTAAACACCAACACCGAGTGCAGTAGCGTTTCCATAGTCACTTTTATTATAACTGAAGCAGTCACGCGAAACCACGCCTCGCATGTGATGACAAGTATACGCTTACGTTATTGCAAAAAGCTAACTTCAGCTTGCAACAATGCCACCCAATAACCATGCAGGAATTATTGCAGGCAACTGGAAAATAAACTTTTCACAAAACGACATTCTCATACAGAGGAATAACAGAAAAATCCGCCGTATTTGCCCATTACCAGCGTTTTTGAGGAGTTTTTCACTTTGTAAAAAACTTCATAAAAAACTTTTTTTAATTTGATTTCTCCCCGTATGCCGATAAACTTTTAAATGAATTTAATGTAAGGATGCTGTTTTTATGCCGGGAGGCTGTAAGTATGAGGGCAAGAGATAGGCCATTTCTTTAAGAAAAACCAGAAAAGTCTTTTAATTTGACTTGCACCTGTACATGATAAACCTTAGTTTCAAAGAGTTGTCAAATTGGGGTTTATACATAACTCGTTTGTGAAATGACTAAAGCTTATTGTTGCTGGGTGATTATGCTAAAAGAAAAGAAGGGGAGTTAAAGGATTTACGAAGAAGGTTCTTTAGGAAAGGAGTCACTTATGAAAAAGGTAATATTGCTTTTAGCTGTTGTGCTAATGCTTAGTTCAACTGCTCTCGCCGGTTCGCTAATAGGTCCCGTAAGGGGCACATTAGGGGCAGGCCAGTGGGCCGTTGACCTCGAGTATTTCTATCAGGAACTAGACCTCAAATATTGTGGTAAGTCGTGGGAGTATGGCGAAGGAGTTTATTGTGATTCCGGTACAATCCAGGATGCCTCATTTAACATGTGGTTCGGCAGTTTGGAGTATGGTGTCTGTGACAACTGGGATGTATTCGTACGACTCGGTGTAACTGACCTCGAGGATGATGTAAGAAGCTGTGATTATGATGCCAATGATTCCCCGTTCAAGCTCAACGGTGATTACGGATTCGCCGCCGGCGTCGGATTTAGAAACACTATCTGCCAGACCGGCGATATTGTTTGGGGCTCATTGATTCAAGCGACCTATCTGGACCCCGACGGGGGCCGTAATGACACTATCAGTTGGGACGCTGAGATGTGGGAATTCCAGGCGGTTCTGGCTGCAAATATGCAACTGAGGGATGACCTCTGGCTCTACTTAGGACCTATGTTGCATTGTGTGTGCGGAGAAATGGATCTCGAGTGTAGTACAGGCTACTATACAGGAGACATGAACATTAGACAAGAATCATGTCTTGGAGCCGTTATCGGTGGACAGTGGTATTTGCCGGATACGGCCGGCATTTACCTGTATGGTGAATGCCAGATCTTTGAAGACGGCTGGGGTGGCGGTCTTGGCTGTGTCATTCCGGTACCTTAATCACTGACTATCTCCACAGATTCACAACCTTGTATAAATATAAAATAGTAAATACCTGTAAGGGGCTGCGAGTTTTGTAACTCGCAGCCCTTTTCTAATTTTCACTTACCTATACCTTGGACAATACGCACAGAAAAATCCTACGACACCTCATCCCACCAGGAACCTTAATCCGCACTTCCAACAGCCGCCTCTAAACAAGGGAAAAATGAATTGCTACAAGGAAAGTCATAGAACGATGATTCTGATAGCCTACCGAAGCATAAACATGCCAAACTTTTCTATACAAACCATTGTGCAGCCCTGAAACCTAACTCTGCTTTTTGTAGGTTTTTTGGGGGTCGTAGACCTTTTCTGCAATAAATTCCAGTTCTTTAACGCTATCTTTCTTCAATGCACGGTAAAAACAGGACTGGTAACCCACATGGCATTGGCCGGTATCAACAGTTACCCTCAGAACAAGGCAATCCTGGTCACAGTCGACGAGTATTTGTTCTACCTTTTGGACGTGACCGCTTTCCTGGCCTTTCCTCCATAATTCTTGCCGTGACCTGCTGAAATATGTGGCATAACCGGTTTGAATTGTCGAATCGAGCGCCTGGCGGTTCATATAAGCAATCATCAATATCTGGCCGGTCTTTGCATCCTGGGCTATAGCCGGCATCAGACCGCCATCATCGAATTTTGGAATAAATCCCAAACCTTCCTCAATAATCTGCTTTGTAGCCACCTGTCTGGCCTCCTAAATTGCTAACTTATAGTCTCTTGTAGTGTCTTGCCAGAAGGAGTTCTACCCGTTATTATCTGTGAAAACAAGTTTTTTTAGGCAAACTACTTCTATGCCCAAAGCGAAAGAAAAGAAAGCTAATCTTTTATTCGTAGTGTTCCGCATTTGTTTTGTAACTGCTGGAGTTATCCTAGCAATTGTCTGGGCCAGCCGGGAACAAAGATGGCAAAAATTGACGGAAATTAATCCTGCGGTCTTTTCCCTTTCACTCGTCATATTCACTGCCGGTCAGATTATAGTCGGATTACGCTGGTGGCTTCTGCTGCGGTCCCAGTCGATCTTTATGTCGCTATTTTCAGCTGTCAGACTGCACTTTTTGGGTTTGTTTTACAATAATTGTATGCCCGGCTCTGTCGGTGGCGACTTGATTCGCGCCTGGTACGTTACCAAACATACCAATAAAAGGTTCGAAGCGGTCTTATCCGTGTTCGTCGACAGGACCATTGGTTTGTTAAGCACTTTGATAATAGCCGTTTTCTTCTACACGCTTTATCTAAGGGGCGAGACACTTGCTATAGGTGCTCGGCAGGATTCCGGCCTTATAAACTCTATTACAGAACACAAGATGATCCTTGCCTGGCTGTTTGTCGTTATGGCATTGATTCTCTCCGCCCTTTTGTTGCACAGAAAAAGCCGGGCAATGCTAAGAAAAGCTTTCTTGTATATTGGCAGCCGTCTGTTGAAGACAGGTCAACAGTTCAAAAAAGCTATCTTTCTTTACTGCAAAAATCCACTGACCTTACTGTCAGCTTTTGGATTAACTGTTTTTTTGCAGCTTATGACAATCACCGGTTTCTGGCTCGTTGGGCGAAATTTGGGTATTACAACAAGCATAAAATATTACTACGTGTTTTTTACTCTGACTTGGGTATTAGGAGC
Source organism: uncultured Pirellulales bacterium (assembly GCA_964431825.1). GTDB lineage: Bacteria > Planctomycetota > Phycisphaerae > Sedimentisphaerales > Anaerobacaceae > CAYSLN01. The sequence goes on from CAYSLN010000003.1 coordinate 22,166, forward strand.
AGTGCCTGTTAGTATTGGGGGTGCAGTGGTAGTCGAAGGGATGCTTATGTTTCTGTTTATAAAGTTTGCCGGCGTTGCTGAGGATTCAGCTCTTGCCCTTGCCCTTACCCAGAGATTTGTTTGGTTGCTCACCTCATTGCCTGGGGCTGCCATACATCTGATAGGTGCACATTTACCAAAGGACTTTTCTATTGACTACGACAAGTCTATAGATTAAGCTACGATGCCCTGAATAAAATGCTGTTTTATTACCCTTATCAATAGGATAAAAGTCAGTAAGTTGGTTACAGCAAAGGGCTTGGTGGCAAGGATATGGCCGTTACGAGACGTTTCAAAAGCTATTTTTTACGGGGTTTGGCGGTATTATTACCGACCATTGTGACAATTTGGATATTCATCTGGGGCTATACATTCATCCAGAATAACATCAGTACCCACATAAATCGGGGCCTGGTTCAGTTGATAATGTTGGTCCAGAGCGAAGGAGGGGCCAGCGAAAAAGACTTGAACGCTATTTTTGTAGAAGGAACTGCCGGGTCTGTAGTAGGCTTTCTAATAGCCCTGATTATCGTTTGTGTGGTCGGAGCATTGTTAGCAAGCGTAGTCGGTAGAAGCCTGTGGCGCATTATCGAAGAATTCATAATGAGTACGCCGTTTTTAAGACGGGTTTATCCTTATGTAAAACAGGTTACCGACTTTGTGCTCACACCAGAAGAGCAGAAAAAGCTGTTCTCTCGGGTCGTTGCCGTCGAGTACCCTCGAAAAGGGATATGGTCAATTGGTTTGGTTACCGGGTCCGGACTCAAGAATATAACCGAAAACATGAAAAAAGAATTCCTTACTATTCTCATACCCAATTCGCCAACACCAATAACCGGCTACGTTATCGTCGTTCCAAAGGACCAGACTATAGCTTTGGATATGACGGTAGAGGAGGCTTTTAGGTTTGCAATCAGTGCAGGGGTTATAGCACCGGACAGCAATCGAGCGGCAGCTTTGCCGAAAGCCGGTTCGGAGAATGAAGAAAAGTAGAGATAGATTTTGTTGCAAAATAGCTAAGGAGATTGGTTTTGCTTTTTACAATAACTGGTAAACATATTGAAATAACTGAAGCTATCAGAAGCCACGCAGAGGAAAAAACTTCCAAGCTTCCGAAGTACTACAATAGTATCAATCAGGTTGAGGTGATAATCGACGGTAAGCCGGGGGGCAATATCTGCGTGGAGATAATTGCCAGAGGCGAACACAGCAATGCTTTTATCGTAACCGAGACAGGCGAAGATGCTTATAAATGTATCGATGTAGCTGTCCATAAGCTTGAACGACAGATTAGAAGAAAAAAAACCAAGGAACGAAACAAGAAACACACGGGCGGTACAGAGTAAGCGTAGTCTGGATTCTCGCGATACTTTTTTCGTTTTCGGCCCGGATGGGTAAGTCGTAAGAAATAATTTTGGGTCAAGAGGATGAAGTTTTCGAATTTTGTATGCTTTGAGGCAATAATTTCTGAACTGCAGGCCAGCGACCGTGACGGCTTGATAGCAGAGCTTGTCACCTCGCTTGATAAAGCCGGCAAGCTCGAGAAGGGCTGCCGTAATGAAATTATAAAGGTGGTGATTAAAAGGGAAAACGAAGCAAGTACAGGAATAGGTAAAGGCGTCGCTGTACCTCATGCGAAGCATCCGGGAGTCAAAGATGTAATTGCTGTTCTTGGACAAAGCAGTGCCGGTATAGATTTTTCTTCTCTGGACAAACAACTGGTTTATTCGGTGATTCTTTTGATTAGCCCCGGCAACGACCCTGATAGACACTTGCAAGCGATGGAGAGCATTTTCAAGCACTTGCAGCAGGAGAAATTCCGCAGGTTTTTAAGACAATGCCGAAAACCTGAGGAGATCGAGGACCTTCTCAGAGAAGCTGATGAAAATCCGTCTTTGTGATAATGTAAACTTATGGATGTAATAATGCAGGCAGGACAAGATTCATTGGACAAAACGGTTTGCGAAGCGGCAGTTGAGATAAAAAACGAAGATGGCCTTCACATGCGTCCCGCCATGCAGTTCGTTGATGTTGCAAGCCAATTTGATTGTGATATCACCGTCAGCAACAGTGAAAATGACGTGGATGGCAAAAGTATTATGCAGATGAGTATGCTTGCCGCAACTTGTGGCACCAAACTAAAGATTAAAGCTGAAGGACAAGACGCCGAAAAAGCAATCAATGCTTTGCGAGAACTTGTAGAGGAGAAAATGTTCGATGAACCGGCACCGAGCGACCGAAAAAAATAAAAGGACTTGTAAAGGTTCGCAATGGAAATAAAAAAAGGAATAGCTGTCTCGCCGGGCATATCCATAGCCAAGTCGCTGATTATTGATTCTGAAGATTACCGAATTCCCCGCCGCGCAATTACGCCTTCGCAACGACTGACGGAGATTCAACGTATCCGCAACGCCTTTAGGGATGCAATTAAGGAATTAACCCAACTTGAAGCCCAGCAGGACCAGGCTGAAGGAAGCAAGATAAAAGATATCTTTGCTGTGCATCTGCGTTTCTTGCGGGACAGAAGCCTGCGAAGAAAGATGACGGATCTGGTTCATTCGGATCTAGTGACGGCTGAGTACGCCGTATCTTTCGTTCTTCGTCAAATCGCGTCGCATTTTACCAAGGTCAAAGATACTTATATAAGCGAGCGGGCAGCAGATATTTACGATATCGAAAGACGTTTGCTCAAACAGCTTCTTGGCCACAAGCGTGATGATGTAGAGCACTTGAGCGAAGAGGTCACGATTGTAGCTCGAGAATTAAGCCCTACCCAGACCGCAGGCTTTGATAAGAAATTTGTGAAAGGAATTGCTACTGATGCAGGCGGCCGAACGAGCCATACTGCCATCGTCGCTCGCTCTCTGGGTATCCCGGCGGTGGTCGCACTGGAAGACCTGACGGAAATCATCCGGGTAGGAGATACCGTCATTATTGACGGAAACCGCGGAATAGTGATTGTGAACCCGGATGAAGAAACAATCCGTCAATATGAGCAGTATAGCCGGGAATTCCTGGAGCTTGAGCATAAACTTGATGCGATAAGAGAAAAACCTGCTGTAACTCGGGATGGAGTAAAGATAACGCTTTTAGGCAATATCGAGTTTCCGGATGAGGCTGAGCAGGTCTTGCAAAAAGGAGGCGAGGGCATAGGATTATACCGTACAGAGTTCTTGTTTCTCAGCAGCCCGAGTGAACCCACAGAGCAGGAACATTATGAAGCTTATACCGAAACTGTCCGGGTTTTTAAACACCGCCCGGTGGTAATAAGGACAGTCGACCTCGGTGCAGACAAATATACCCAAAGCAAGCGTTTTGCACCTGAGCCGAATCCGTTTTTGGGGCTCAGATCAATAAGGTTCTGCCTGCAGAACCTTATGATGTTCAAAACGCAGCTGCGCGCTATCTTGCGAGCCTCGGTCCTGGGCGAAGTTAAGATAATGTTTCCGCTGATCACAAATCTCCAGGAGATAAGACAAGCCAAGATGATTCTGCGCGATGTTATGGAGGACCTCGACGAAGAGTCTATTACGTACAACAAGAATATTCCGGTAGGTGTGATGATTGAAACGCCGTCTTCGGCTTTAACCGCAGCCGCGATTGCAAGAGACGTTGACTTTTTCAGCATCGGAACCAATGACCTTACGCAATACACTCTTGCTGTTGACAGGGGTAACGAGTTAGTCTCTACGTTGTATTCGGCGGCAGACCCTGCAGTGCTGCGACTTATCAGGATGGTTATTCAGGAGGCATGCAAGGCACAAATAGACGTTGCCGTTTGCGGGGAGATGGCTTCGGAACCGGAGTATATTATGTTGCTGCTGGGCATGGGAGTCAGAACGATTTCCCTGACTCCGCCTATGCTGCCAGAGATAAAGCAGATGATTCGCTCGGTTACGATCGAGGATTGCAACCAAACGGCCAGAAAAATACTCGGCATGAACTCTGAAAGGCAGATTTCGAGCTACCTTCGTAATTCTGCAAGAAAGGTTTTGCCGGAGGCCTTCTAAGAAGCTCCATAATGTTGCTATAAATCAAAACAAAAGGAAAAAAGCTGATTTAGTCTTTATTTATTCTGAGTTGGCAAAGGAGGTTTTGATTATGGAATCTATCAAAAAAACATTTATTTTCATCGCTGTGATAAGCTCTGTACTTTTCATTCAATCGGCCCATGCCGCATCGAAAGCATCAGCAGAAGCCGACGCTCGGTTACAGCAGGTAGCGCTCTTCAAGAATGGATTGGGATTTTTCGTCTCTCAAGTAACCTGTCCCGATAAAGAGGGCTCGTTTAGCTTTGTTCCGGATGTTGCTGTTTCCCACGGAACCTTTTGGGTGGCATATCCGCCAAAAGTAAATTTGGAAAGCCTTATAGCCAAAGAGATAGAGTCTCCGAAGCCAATGGAAGCAACAACAATCCCCGAGCTGCTAAAGGCCAACATAGGTCGCAAGGTTCGGCTGTCTTTGACCGGCGAGGAGGAGAAAACAATCCAGGGCCTCATCAAATATTTTGCTGATGATAAACTGAGGCCTCTCCCTGTCCCTTATACACCTGGAAGGACAAGTTGGGAAACGGTAAATTTTAGGGGAGGCAATCTTATATACGGCCGTCTGATAATACTACAGACCAATGATGCAGAAGTCGCCATTGACCCACAGAATGTAAGGAAGGTTGAGTTCCTCGATGGCCAGGCTCAAAGGACCTACACCAGTAAAGACAAATCTATGCAACTTGCTGTAAAGCTAAGCGAGCCTGCGGGTGGCGAAAAACTTACTCTAAGCTACCTGGCCAAAGGCATCACCTGGGCACCCAGCTACATCGTAGATATAACCAAGGCCGACAAAGCCCTCATCTCAGCAAAGGCTGCGGTAATAAACGAGGCATGTGACCTGAATGATGTCACTATACAATTGGTAACCGGTTTTCCACATCTTCAGTTTGCCGATATAGTCAGTCCATTGGCATTGAAAGAGGATTTGGCACAGTTCCTCCAGTCGCTAATAAGAGGCCAAAGCCAGCAGGGTATTGCGGGTGGCGTAATGACCAATGTTGTGACTCAACAGAGAGTGGCATACGCTGGTCGTCGTGGCTCAGAAGACCTCATGCCGGCATACGGTGCGGCAGATGTCGGAAAGGTATCGGAAGATTTATTTCTCTATCCGGTCGAGCATGTGCATCTAAAAAAGGCAGAAGTTGCTTACCTACCTTTATTTACCGAATCCATACCATACAGGCACATTTACCAATGGGAAATACCCGATTATGTCGATGAGGAAGACCGCTATTCCTACGACCGACGACGTCAAGAACAACAGCAGTTGCTGGAGGAGGAGGTTTGGCATTGCCTGAGACTGGAGAACACTACGAAAGTTCCCTGGACGACCGCACCGGCCCAGACAGTCAAAGAAGGTCTAATCCTGGGACAGGATACGTTAAACTACACTCCGGTCAAGGGTGAAACGACGCTGCGCATTACACGAGCCGTCAGTGTCAAGGCTGAACAGCTGGAACTTGAGGCTGACAGGGATCGCGATGCAAAACAGCTATACGGCTATCATTATGACCTCGTGACGGTAGATGGCAAACTCTCGGTAACAAACTTTCAGGACAAGACCATCACGCTAGAGATTACCAAAACCCTTTCAGGTGAAGTTGAATCGTCACAACCACAAGCGACGATTGAAAAACTGGCGAGAGGGTTGCGCCGGATGAATGGGGTTATGAAGCTTACCTGGACAATCGAACTTAAACCGGGAGAAAACAAACAGCTCAATTACGTATATAAGGTGTACGTACGTCGCTGAACAGGTCCTTATTAAAGATATGGCTCAATTAAATAACAATCAACATGTCGGCAAAAATACCTCGGCTATCACCAAACGGGCTGCCGTCAACTGGATAATGCTGATTTACTTTGCTTCCGGAGCATGCTCTCTGATTGATGAGGTTGTGTGGGTCCGCCTGCTGAAGCTGACACTTGGTAATACTGTTTACGCCGCGAGCATTGTAGTATCTGTATTTATGGGAGGACTGGCCCTCGGCGCCCTGATTATGGGCCGGTATTCTGACCGTATCAAAAGACGCCTCCAGCTATATGCTTTATTAGAAACCCTCGTAACAATATCAGCATTGCTTCTACCCTGGGGACTGAGGCTTGCAGATAACATTTACGTCTGGTTCTATCGTAGTAAACAACCTACTACTGCACAACTGCTGATAGTCCAGGTAATAATCTCAACTGCAATTTTGCTTGTACCCTCGATGCTGATGGGCAGCACTCTGCCGCTACTGGGCAGATTTATCACCGCACTTGAAAAAGAAGCCGGCCATTTAGTGGGCAGACTCTATGCACTGAACACTTTCGGAGCAGCAGTCGGTTGCTTTTTAGCCGGCTTTGTTTTGATTAGGTTCCTTGGTGTTATGGGTGCATTGTACACTGCTGCTGTTCTTAATCTCCTTGTGGCATTCGGCGGATGGATTTTATCTCGCTTGTCCGGGGTTGCAGTCCAGGTACATGACTCAAGCGACAGGCAAGAGACAGCAAGTCATGAAAAAGCAGTAGATGGCAGATTTTATGTCTTAATTTTCGCTTTCTTTATGAGCGGTTTGATTAGTATAGGCTACGAACTGCTTTGGATGCGCAGCATCGTCCATCTGCTCGGCGGGTTTAGTGCTTACGTCTTCTCCGCGGTGCTGACTGTTTACTTGCTGGGCAATGTGATTGGGGCCGGCATCGGCAGCAAATTGGTCAAAAAATTAAA
>CAYSLN010000003.1:29063-36014 GCA_964431825.1 uncultured Pirellulales bacterium
TGCTGGGCAATGTGATTGGGGCCGGCATCGGCAGCAAATTGGTCAAAAAATTAAAGAACCCGGCTGTTGGGTTTGGGGTCACTTTGTCCCTGTTGGGACTGTACGGCGTCTTCTACCTGCCTTTGCTGGTCTTGTGGATATCAAAAGTCCGGCCGTATATTGATGCGAAAGTCGAATTGCTTAGCACATTTGTTGCGCTATCGCCTTATATGGTCAAACCGCTCGTCCAGTGCGTACTTCTGTTCCTGGGGCCTGCTGTCCTTATGGGCATAGGCTTCCCGATAGCTTTACAGGCCTGGGCCAATCATATCCACAAGGTGGGAAGGTCCACAGGTACAGCTTACGGAGCAAACACAATAGGCGCAGTTATAGGCGGAGTTTTAACAGGATTTATCCTTATCCCGCTACTGGGGTTGCAGCTTGCAATCTCAACTCTCGGTTTGGCAGGCCTATGGATTGCCGGCATCATGTGCTTGTTGTTTGCTCGCAGCTCGAAGGCCTCCCTCCCTCATGAGGACGAGCCTGCCCCTGCCGGAGCAAGGGGAAGATTCATACTCTTGGTTGCGGCTGTTATATTGACAGTAGTCGTCGTAAAAACACCGTCAAACCTGTTTGAAATTGTGGTTGAGACAAACCCGAGGCTTCCGAAACAACTTAAACTTCTGACGGTCAAAGAAGGCGTTACCGCAACAGCTTCCGTATATAGAGATTTAGAAGAAGACACTCTGTGGCTGTACGTATCGGGCCAGAAGGTGGCCGGCGATACCTACTTTTGGCGCAGCGACCAGAAACTGCTGGGTCATTTTGGCGTTCTTCTAAACAGCCAGGCAAAAAAGGTCCTCTCGGTCGGCTTTGGTTCAGGAGAAAGTACAGCGTGCCTTGCTATGCACAAACTCGAGAGGGCTGATTGCGTCGAGATTGCTCCTGAGGTCGTTGATGTCTCTTTGAAGTTTTTCACACATATCAACCTTGGAGACAAACTAAACGACTATATAAACATGTTTTATATGGATGCTAAAAATTACATCCACCTGACAAATATCCACTATGATGCGATTGTTAACGATTCCATTCATCCCAGACATTTCGCTGAAAATGCGTCTCTTTATGCAAAAGAATTTTTTGAAACTGCCAGAGAACACCTCAACGACAAGGGACTGCTTATCTCCTGGATACCTACACACAACGTTGAGCCGACTTCTGTATTGAACAGCATAATAGGCACGATGATGGAAGTTTTCCCTTATGTCACAATCTGGTACATGACTCCCAGCCCTGCACAATATTTCCTCGTGGTTGGCTCGGAACAACCCCAGTATTTTTCGCCTGCGCACATAGAAAATGAACTCAACAAAAAAGGTGTGCGTGAAAGCCTCTCGCTGATAGACATAAACAATAATATGGATGTTATGAGCTGTTACATCGGGGACCAGGACGATATAAGAAGGCATATCAAGTCTTTTTCTGTGAACAGCGACTATTTGCCTTTTATTGAGTTCACCACAGATGATCAGGTTGGTGGCCCACTGATGTTCAAAAAGTTTATTTCAGAAGTCAGAAGCACCTCCGTCTACAAACACATTGACTGGACGGGTTTCAGCAAAGAACAAAAAGACAAGTGGCTCTTGGATTTTGATCGGCTTTACGCAGCCTCAAGTTATTTGCTGGCATCAAACGGTGCCGGAGATTATCTGGAAAGATTGAAATACAGTGTGGAAGGACTGGCCATTCTGCCGGACAACCCGGGGCTGCTCCATCTAAGAAAAAGAACCGAAAAAGATATACTCTCTATCTGCATGAAAAAGATATTATCTGGCGAAACAGAAGACGCCTTGTTAACTTCTAATGATGTAATCAATATCTACCCCGAATCATCCGTCGCCTGGATCATCAGGTCCAATGTTATGCAGGAAACAGGCGACATGCAGAGGGCTTATGACGCTGCCAGAATGGCGGTGTACCACGATCCCAACAGTGCAGATGCTCATTTCCGACTGGGCTCTGTTTTGCTCATTAACAAACAGTTTGAGGAGGCAATTAAAGAGTATAAAGATGCATTGCGGCTTGTTGAACTTGCTCGCGAGTTTGCCAGCTATAATCAAGCCCAAGTACTCAACTCTTTGACAACTGCCTATGCCGCAGCCGGTCGGCTCCCCGAAGCTATAGCCGCTGCTGAAAAGGCATTTGACTTCGCATTATCAACCGGTCGAAAAGAGATGGCTGAAGATATCAGGAAGCGCCTGCTCTCATTTGAGTCGGCACGAACCCCTTGATAACTGCCTCAATCACAAGATTATTTGGCCCTGTTAAGAAAAGTGCTTGTTCTATACAGCAAAAAAGAGCATAATGGCGACGTAGTAACTTTGTGGAGCACAGGAATAAAGGATAAGGGGATAAGCATATAACAGTTTCAAAGCAGACTATCTTAGTACTGGTTAAATTCAGGATTTGCCAATTAATGAGGTTCCTTTCGCACGCTGAGACTCTTAGGGTCTTCCAGCGGGCCTGTGTCCGGGCGGGTATCAAAATCCAATACAGTCAGGGTTTTAATCCTCGCCCGAAACTGTCCTTGCCCTTGCCGAGAAGTGTCGGGATTGAGTCGGACGACGAACTTCTGTGCCTTCGGATACACGACAGCTCAAGAATACAAAGTGCTCATGACTTGTGCACTTTGGTTAAGACCGAGCTTTCCAGCCAATTGCCTGAGGGTTTTGAATTACTCTCTGTTGGTCTTACAGAGTCAAATACGCCACTCCAGCCATATTTAGCCACATATATATTGACCCTGCAACGGCAATATCTCAGCAACGAACTCAAGACTAGGGCCGACCGCCTCCTGGCGAACAAAACTATCAATATGGAGCGACGGACAGGCACAAAAAATTCCAATTTTAAGAATGTAGATGTCAGGCCTTTCTTACAATCAATTGAATTAGGCAATATGGGTGTAGTTATTGAATGTAAAATCAGTCCAGCCGGTTCGATAAGGGTCGAGGAGTTTTTGGAACTGCTGAAACTGGATGCAGAGAAGTTGGCTGCGCCGATTAGACGTACGAACGTGAAATTCGTCGCTTACGATATGTGATTCGTCCCTCGTTCAATATACAAGTCACGAGACCCGCGACACGAGTGACGAAATAAAGGATACGAAAATGGCAAGAGAGATGCTAATAAATGTAGCTGAAAGCGAAGAGTGCAGAGTTGCAGTAGTTGAGAACGGTTCGCTTGAAGAGCTATATGTAGAAAGAGCAAGTCTGGGTAGTCATGTCGGCAGTATTTACAAGGGTAAGGTAGTCAATATTGAGTCCGGCATACAGGCAATATTTATAGATATCGGAATAGGCAGAAATGGTTTTCTTCACATCAGCGATCTGCACCCTCGCTACTTTCCCGTGACCCGTAATAGTATCATTGAAAGCGTTGGTCGGCGGAAATCACTAAGGGAGCGACCGCCTATACAAAATTGCTTTCGCAAAGGACGAGAAATTGTCGTTCAGGTAACCAAAGGAGGCATAAAAACTAAGGGGCCAACCCTCAGCACATATCTTGCTTTGCCGGGCAAGTACTTGGTGATGATGCCCTGGATGCGAGGACACGGCATCTCCCACAAGATTGAGGACGAAGATGAACGCAAGAGGCTAAGCCAGATTCTCAATCAAACCAGCCCACCCAAAGGACACGGCTTTATTATCAGAACCGCTGGGCAGGGCTGCTCGAAAAGAGACGTACAAAACGATTTGAGGTATCTGAGGCGATTATGGAGCGCGATTGAGAAACGGATAGAGACCGAAAAAGCCCCCGGCGAAATTTATCAGGAATCGGACCTGGTAATCAGAACGCTCAGGGACGTTTTTAACAGCAAGATAACCAACATAGTTTGTGATTCGGAAAATATGGTGCGAAAAATCAAGGACTTTCTTTCGCAAGCTTACCCTCGTTTGAAACGAAGAGTAACATATTATGACAGCAAGGTCCCGTTGTTTCACAAATATCGGATTGAAGATGAGATTGTAAAAGTACAGTCTCGCACGGTTAAACTTAAAGGCGGTGGCTCAATTGTAATTGAACAAACCGAGGCATTGGTTTCGATAGATGTTAATAGCGGACGACACCGCGGCCAGAAAAACGCCGAGCAAACCGCCTACGAGAGTAATATGGAAGCGGCCTCTGAGATCGCCCGCCAGCTTAGATTGCGTGACTTGGGTGGTTTAATCATTTGCGACTTCATCGACATGCACAGCACAAAACACCGCAAGGATGTAGAGAAAGCCTTTCGAACAGCCGTCAAGACCGACCGCGCCCGCGCGAGAATACTTGGAATAAGCAGGTTCGGCGTACTGGAAATGACACGCCAGAGAATGCGCCCTTCGCTGCAGTCAGCTACCTATCTGGCATGTCCGAATTGCGCAGGAACAGGCTTCGTTAAAAGTCATGAATCATTGGCTATTGAGATTATTCGCCTGCTGAATCTTTCGGCTTCTAAAAAACAGATAAAGCGAGTTGAGCTCTTTGTCTCACCGGAGGTTGCCGACTACCTGCAAAATGCAAAGAGAACGAGTATAATACAGATAGAGCAGATTAGTGACAAGCGCATCATCATTCACGCTGCACCAGACTACTCCAGCGAAAAACACGACCTGGTCTGTTACAACGAGAGGGGAAGTGTAGTCAAATTATAACTATCAGTTTCAAATGACTTTAGACCACAAGGCGACAGAATAATTACGCGGCGAAAAGTGACAAACACCCTCGGGAAACACCCGGCGCATTTTGTTTCTAAATACGACGTGAATTTTGACATCACATAGAGTATATTAATAGAAAAACAGGCCGAGCTCCTCAGCTGGAAGGGGTTTTGGAATCGAATAACTTAAAATAAGACAATTTTTAATGTTTCAGGAAAGTTCTCGATAGCACTGTGGGCGATATAGTTATAAGAGGTAAGAACAGGTGCAATTTGACCTTGACTACGCACGGGAAGTAATCAAAGCCGAAGCTGATGCGATAAATTCAATTACGCCGATAGTCAATGCGTCTTTCGCCAAAACCTGCGAGATGATTTATAACTGCAGTGGCTCCTGTATAGTAAGCGGCATCGGCAAAGCAGGCATAATCGGGCAAAAAATCAGCGCTACTCTGGCTTCCACAGGAACACCAAGCCATTTCCTTCATCCCGCTGAAGCCGTCCACGGCGACCTGGGAAGGTTGCGCAAAAATGACATAGTGATCGTTCTAAGCTATGGCGGTGAAACAGATGAAATTATTCGACTCATAAACTTGGTCAAACAACTGGAGATTAAACTGATAACAATTACAGGCGATGGAGATTCGACTCTGAGCAAACACGCCGATGTCATGCTGTGCATGGGCAGAGTTTCCGAAGCCTGCCCCCTTGGTGTCGCACCGAGTGTCTCTACTGCCTGTATGTTGGCAATTGGTGATGCACTTGCCTTTACCGTCATGAAGGCACGTAAATTCAGTGTCGAGGATTATGTAAGGTTCCATCCAGGTGGCTCGCTTGGTGCAAAGTTGATGACGGTTGAACAATCAATGATGTTCAAGCCGGGTGAAAATTTGCCCATCGCTGAGCTTACTGACACGATAAAACAGCTGCTCGAAAAAACCGGCGGTGTAAAACGCCACGGAGCTGTAATGGTTGTCGCTAAAAATGGAAAACTGGAGGGGATAATAACCGACGCCGACCTTCGACGCCTGATGACCGAACACGGCTCAGGGGCCTTCAAGTTCAAGACCGGTGATGTGATGACGGCTGATTGCAAAAGAATAAGATCCGATGCCCTTGCTTCAGAAGCAACAGCTATTTTCCACAAATACAGAATCGATGAGCTACCGGTGGTTGATGCGGACAATAAACCCATCGGCCTCATCGACGTACAGGATATCGTAACAATAAAAGTTGTCGGGTAGACAAAAATACAAAATGGCGGACCTTGCAAACATAGAATTGCTGGCTCTGGATGTCGACGGTGTTCTGACCGACGGAACTATAATAGTTCACGGTGACGGCAGCGAAAGCAAGTTTTTCAGTGTGCTGGATGGCCATGGAATTCGCCTGTGGCAAAGAGCGGGCCTAAAGGTTGCTTTGTTGAGTGGCAGGACATCAACACCGACAAAATATCGAGCCGAACAACTGCAGATAGAATATGTGTTCGAGAATTGTTTCGATAAACTGCCTGCGATTAAGAAACTTCTTGAGCAAACTTCTCTTACGCCAGAGAAAGTAGCCTATGTCGGTGATGATTTGCCGGACTTGCCCGTAATAAGGTACGTCGGGTTCGGAGTAGCTGTTGCCAATGCAGTTGACCAGGTAAAACAATATGCCGACTATGTAACCACCTGCCCTGGTGGCAGTGGTGCCGTGCGAGAGGTAATAGAATACATTCTGAAAAATGCCGGCAGGTGGCAGGAGCTTATGAAAAGATACTTGCCATAATTACGAGATGTGATTGTTATGAACTCTAACTTGCGAAAATTATTTATAGGCCTTATTTCACTGGGCGTGGTACTTGGAGTATATCTGCTCTATAGCAGGGTAAGCGAAACACCCAGGATTGATATGAGTAGTACAGGGCAATTTACTGATATGGTTGTCGAAAGTAATGCCGGCGATTTTGACGGTAGAATCGGTAACATCGGTGACGTTGAAGTCATTGCCCTTAAAAAAACAAAATTTCTCCACCGCAACAAAAACAAAGTGGTCGATAGAGAACTTGGTTTCGAAGAACTTCTCCACGAGGTGAAAGAAGGCTGGGATGTCAGTAAACCTTATCTGAATGTATATCAACCCAGCTTCAACTGCTACATCACAGCTGAGGAAGGCAGAGTTCGAGTTGAAACTGCTGCCGGCAGGCACAGCCCGAAGGATGCAACATTTACCGGAAATGTAGTTGCCCATATTTTGCCAGCAGCTGGCAGCAGCGTCAAAGAATG
>CAYSLN010000004.1:0-29540 GCA_964431825.1 uncultured Pirellulales bacterium
CACCGAAGGATGTTAACGTTGTAATGATTTCCCCGAAAGGACCGGGCCACCTGGTTCGCAGTGAGTTCGTAAAAGGCGGAGGAGTACCGAACCTGATAGCTGTGCAGCAGGATGCAACCGGTAATGCCAAGGATATTGCTCTGGCCTGGGCAAACGGAATCGGCGGTGCACGAGCCGGTATCATTGAGACTACATACAAAGAGGAAACTGAGACGGACTTGTTTGGTGAGCAGTGCGTTCTCTGTGGTGGTCTTACATCGCTTATCAAAGCCGGCTTCGAAACGCTTGTGGAAGCAGGTTATCAGCCTGAGATTGCTTACTTCGAATGTATGCACGAGGTCAAACTCATAGTTGACCTTATGTATCAGGGCGGGCTAAGTTATATGCGATACAGTATATCAAATACCGCCGAGTACGGCGACTTGACCCGAGGGCCAAGGATTATCCCTGCGCAAACAAAAGCTGAAATGAAAAAGATACTGTCGGAGATTACGTCCGGCAAATTCCCCAAAGAATGGGTAAACGAATATCAGTCGGGACTCAAAAACTTCAAAGAATTGTATGAAAAAGACTACAACTGCCAACTCGAACAAGTCGGGCGCCGACTGCGCAAAATGATGAAGTGGATAGATTCGAAAGAAGTTTAATCTGTCATACTGCACGACAGCAGGACCAATGATAGTTCCTATAATAAACGAATAGGAAGGAAGGGTGTTATGAAAGTAATAAAAGAGGTGACAATTCGGAGTTCAAAACGTTTTGTTTGTTGTTTTTTAGTTTTTAGTTCCTGTTTTTTAATCGGGCTCTGTAGTTGCTCTGCAACGAGGTACTCAAAGACAGAAAATTTTCCCTATGAGGAACTCTCTGCCAGCTACGACCGGACACTCCTCAAGGCAAGCAATGCTCTTGATGTATTGGACATAATGCGCTCGCCGGAATATGAGCTCAAACCCGGCTTTAGTGGAACCAATACGCTTAGCCAAAGCGATATTGTCGTTGCTTTATCAGGACAGAGTAAAGACAGCTACAAGACATGGTTCAATATGGTTGCGTTTGACGAGCATAATATGATTGCAAGGCGCAAGTATTTCTTTTTATTAGACGAAAACAAGCTTGCGCCGACCAAATTCAAGCGTCTTCTGACTCGGCCCAAGCAAGGCCTAATGTTTGACTGCCAAATAGTATTGCAAACAGAAACGTTCAGTGAACCTTACGCAACCGAAGAGGCAATGCAGTTTGCAATACTAAAGCAGGCCGCAGAGAACCTCCGCAGAGATATCAATGAGATTGCCAACATAAATACGTTTAGCTATGGCAGTGGAAAGCTTGCGGGTTCCGGCATGCTTATGAATCAGGTGTTCGAATCGCTTTTGTTTGAATTAGAAAAATCGCCTTCACTGGCAGTTATGCTACGCAGCCAAACAGGTGTCGAGTTCAGCCACACCAGTTTTAAAAACGGCAAGGCCCGAATGTTTATTTACGATGACGTCGCCACAGTCGAAATCAGGTTAGGTTCGCCTTTGTATTGAGCCCTATTGATGACTGAAAAAGACGTCAAAAATAATCAACAAAAGAGTGGGTCTATAAGCCGAGTTCTGTACCCCGCCTCAATTGGCAGGTGACGGTCATTTATCTTGACCGGCCGTTACCAGCCGGCTCTCCCGATAAATCGAGAAGCGACCTACCCGCTGGCATACACCCGGGTCGGGTGAAAGGTTCCAAAACCCCGCGAGGAGTTAGGAACCCAACCAGCTTACTTGGTCTTGCAGGCGGTGGGGTTTGCCCTGCCAGCGCCGTTACCGACGCTGCGGTGCGCTCTTACCGCACCATTTCACCATTGCCTGTTCCTGCACCAAAATTAGTGCGGGCCCATCGGCTGTGTAGTTTCTGTGGCACTTTCCCGCGGATCACTCCGGGTGGCCGTTAGCCACCACCGTACCCTGTCCTGCCCGGACTTTCCTCCGGCTTCTTTTGAAGCCAGCGACCGCCCGACCCACTCTCTTTGATTGTACGTTTCTGATATTTTGCTCCTGTCTACAAGCAATTATAACAATGTTTGGTTTCATTCTCCACGGGTTATTTCGATATGTTTCTTGAAATGCTCATCATCGGGGTCGGGGAAATCTCTTCTGAAGTGAACCCCCCTGCTTTCCTCTCGCTCTTTAGCCGTACGGGCCATTAGTAGTGAGACGGTGAGCATATTCTGGCATTCCCAGCCTTCGGGAGTATCAAAGACTTTGTCCATCACATAGCGCTGCCAGAACCCGATAATTTCCTGGGCTTCCATCAGCGGCTGGGCCATCCGGGTGATGCCTACATTTCGCCACATCAAAGCCCGCAGCGAATTTCTCACATCATCGGTGTCAAGCCTGCTGCGGTCTGAGTGCGGGATTTGGTATTTTATCAAGGGGGGCCTCAGTTGAGAAGCATCCGCTTTTTTGTGCTCGGAAGCGAACTGCCCGGCTATTTTACCGAACACCAGGCCTTCAAGCAGAGAGTTACTACCGAGTCGATTTGCACCATGCAGACCAGTGGAGGCAACCTCACCACAGGCGTAGAGATTTTCGACATTTGTCTTAGCGGAGATGTCGGTCTTAACACCACCAACCATATAATGTGCGCTGGGTCGGACAGGAATTAGGTCACGCTTGACATCTATATCAAAGTTTTCACATAGTTCGTTGATGAGGGGAAATCTCTGTGCAAAATGTTTTTTATCGAAGTGCCTGACATCCAGATAAACATGCGTTGATTCGGTCTTCCTCATCTGGGACAGGATAGCTCGGCTGACAATATCACGCGGAGCAAGCTCGGCGGATTCGTGATATTCTTTCATAAAACGTTGGCCCTTATTATCCACCAGGACAGCACCTTCTCCGCGAAGCGTTTCGGTAATCAACGCCCTTGATGCCCCTGCAACGTAGAGTGTTGTTGGATGGAACTGCATAAACTCCAGACCTTGCAATACAGCGCCCACACGATAGGCCATTGCAATGCCGTCGCCGGTCGCAACTTCCGGGTTGGTGGTTTCGCGGTATAATCTGCCCGCCCCTCCGGCTGCCAGGATTGTGTTTGCAGCCCAAATTATCTGGAAACCCCTTTGCATATCGTAGCCGATTATTCCTAAGCACTTATTGTCATTATTAGTTAGCAAATCAATAGCGTAGCACTTTTCTATTACTTTTATATTCGGATTTTGCCTTGCCTTTTTTATGAGCGTCTCTGCAATTATCCTGCCTGTCTCATCGCCATGAGCATGAGCAACACGAGGATGGCTGTGGCCACCTTCGAGCGTGGTGGCAATATGACCTTCGATTAGGTCAAAATCCGTACCCCAGCGAAACAGTTGCTCTATTAGTTCAGGTCCCTGCCGAATAACCAGTTCGACAATGCCTTTGTCACATATACCACAACCGGTTTCAAGTGTATCGGCTACGTGTGATTCAAACGTGTCTTTTCTATCAAGCACTGAAGCGATACCACCCTGGGCCTTCCAGGTGTTACTATTTTCCAAAGTATCCTTGCAAACTATAATGACGTTGCAATGCTCAGCTGCCTCGATAGCAGCACGGAGTCCTGCGATACCAGCTCCTATCACCAGACAATCGGTGAACAACTGATGCGTGGAGATTGAGTCAATATTAACCAGATAGCGTCTGGGTTCCCCAAGCACACTATCCCCCGTCTGAACTGCCTGTCTAAATTCCGTTTGGTCGGTCATTAACTTATTACCTTATTTTGAATTGACTATTTTCCGTTTACTGTCTTATAAATTATCATTACGTGATAATCTTGCTATTTATGGAACGATTGTAGTCTTGATTCATCCTTTACTATAATACAGGAACATATCGCTTTTGAGAACCGCTAATTCTACGAATTTTCTGGAGGTCCTGCAGTCCTCCCGGATTTGCTAAATCGGTGGTAATGTACCATCTCTTTCCTTTTTTCGGACATGGCAAAAAATATTTTGATTGCCACCGTGTCCCTGGTTAAAATGCAACTAGTCAATCAGGAGCAAAAAGTAGGTTTAAGATGAAAGGAGTCCTGTGATGGCAAAAAGGAAAAAAACTACAAAAAAGAAACTTATCAAAGGCTTATGGTCAAAGAGCGATATCAGCCTGCTTAAAAAGCTTTTCTCTAACAACTCAACTGCTAAAATAGCTGCAAAGCTCGGGCGGCCAACTGAAGCGGTGAAAAAGAAAGCATCCAGAATGGGGCTTCGCAAGTCAAAGAGATACATGAAGTCTCTGGGCAGAGCGTAAGCTGGTAATTTATCAGAGAAGTTTTTGACAATCGTTGGCGATATAGCTTTTCATTTTCGCAACGGCTGTTTCACCCATTTTCCAACTGTGGAATAACTATCTTTTCAGCTGTTTTTGGAGGTGCTTATTATGGCGATGACATGCAGGTTTCCATGCTGGCCTATGGGACCAATTGTGGGCGGAAGAATATTGTTGTTACTGTTAGCAATCGCAGGAGTAATTTTCTCGCTGGTTTTGCTTGTTGACTGTTTGAAGCGTCCTGCGTCGAAATTCGTATATCCGCTGACAAAAAACGGCGAATACGACAAGCTGATATGGGCTGCTGCGATTGTGCTATCGTTTTGGTTCTATTTCGTAGGGGCGATAGTATACTTCTTTGTTGTAAAGACAGCCAAACAGCAGGACAGCGAGCAGCAATAGCAACAACCCTTGATGCACTCGTCACGACGGGCGAGCAAGTATAAAGGACAAGCAGTGATGGTTGGGGTTATTTCCAGGCCAAATACTCGGGAGAAGTTAGAAATACTCAGCGCTGATGCTCAGTATGATTTAGCTTGTGCATGTAGCAGTGATAAAGACCAAAGCCGAAAGCGAAGCGCAGAGGGGAAATGGATATACCCAGTAACATTTCCAAACGGCGGTAAGAGCACACTGTTCAAGACACTGATTTCAAATGTGTGCAGCAATGATTGCAAATACTGTCCGCTGAGAGAGGATATGGACGTCCGCCGATGTAGCCTTGGGCCGGACGAGACAGCAAAGATATTCCTGGATTATTACAATCAACGGAAAGTTTTTGGGCTGTTTCTAAGTTCGGGCACTTCAGGCTCGGCTGATGCAACAATGGACAGGCTCAATACAACTGCAAAAATCCTGCGAAAAAAGCACAGCTTTAAGGGCTACATTCACCTGAAGATTATTCCCGGGGCGAGCGACGCAGCGATAGTGGAGGCTGTTTCGCTGGCTGATGCAGTGTCCCTGAATATTGAAACGCCGGGGGAAAAGAATCTGGCTAAACTGTCGAATAGGAAAAAATATATACGCGACATAATTGAGCCAATGAAGCTAATAAGCAGACTCACCGGACGCGGTTCGAGATATGAGAGGACGAAACAAACCACACAGTTTATCGTGGGCGCAGCAGGAGAATCGGATGCGGAAATCATCAAGTATATGTGGGGACTGTATGACAGATTGAAAATGCACAGGGTGTACTTCAGCGCCTATCAAAAGGGATTGGGGGAGGAGTCTATAGCAGGTGAACAGGTAAACCAAGACAGATTGACGGACATTTTTATGCGTGAGCATCGGCTATACCAGGTTGATTTTCTGCTTCGCAAATACGGATTTAAGGACTCGGATATTATCCTTGAGAAGAGCGGAAATCTGTCTTTAACTATCGACCCTAAAGAGGCATGGGCACTGAGGCATCCTGAAGTATTTCCTGTGAATGTGAACCAAGCATCAAGGCTTTCTCTGTTGAGGGTGCCCGGGCTCGGGCCGATGACAGTAAAGCAGATTTTAGGACAGCGAAAGAGAGAGAGGATAAGGCGTATCGAAGATGTAGGAAAGGTCGGAGTCAGGCTGGAAAAGGCAAGAAAATATCTAACATTCTGAGGATTTTCATTGTGAAGTTAAAACTAAAAGATATAATTTTTTACCTAAATGCAAGAGAAACAGATTTAAAAATGAATCACATCACAATAATGGAGGCATAGATGAGTGGTCTTGTCCCAACTAAGGCATTCCTCACTAAAGGGATTGGTCGACATAAGTACCAACTGAAGTCCTTTGAAGAAGCACTGAGAAAGGCGGGCGTGGCTCAACAAAACTTAGTGCAGGTTTCGTCGATTCTCCCGCCGAAATGCAGGATTATCAGCAGGGAAAATGGGTTAGGACGATTGACGCCCGGCGAGATATGCTATTGCGTGATGGCACGGTCTGACACAGATGAGCACGGCAGGCTGTTGGCAACTTCAATAGGTGTTGCTGTTCCAAGAGATCACGCCCAGTGGGGATACCTCAGCGAGGTGCACGGCTACGGGATGGACCAGCAGACAGCAGCAGACATGGCAGAAGACCTGGCAGCAGCAATGCTGGGGACAACACTGGGGCTGGAAGTTGACCCCAATAAGGCGTGGTCTGAAAAAGAGCAGGTCTACCAATCCAGTGGTCTGATCATTAGAACTTCTAACGCAACCCAAACGGCTCGTGGTCAAAAGGACCTATGGACCACGACGGTTGCGCTTGCAGTATTTCTGTTCGATTAGATATGAATAGGCCTCCTGCTATGGGACGAACAGCCAATTTTGGGGACTTGCCGGAAGAATATTCTGCACTGGAGCACGCGAGGGTAGTAATAGTTCCTGTTGCCTATGACCGCACCAGCACGTGGCTCAAAGGTGCAAACGAAGGTCCTACGGCTATAATTGAAGCTTCCGCCCACATGGAACTCTATGATATCGAGACCAACTCAGAAGTGTATCAAAAGGGTATATTTACTGCTGAAACAATAGATGGGAAATTGCCTCCTGAGGATATGGTTGAGAGAGTGAGAGAAAAGGTCCAGTATTATATTGATAATGACAAATATGTCGTAGTTGTAGGAGGAGAACACTCGGTGAGTATCGGTTCGGTCAGGGCACATCTCTCAAACAATGCAAACATGACTGTCATGCAACTCGATGCCCATTGTGACCTGAGGGACGAGTACGAAGGCTCCAAATATAATCATGCCTGTATTATGGCTAGGGTTAGGGAGCTGTGCCCGGCTGTGCAAGTTGGCATAAGAAGTATGGACTCCTCCGAGAAGGAAGCGCTTGATATCAGTAGTGTCGTCTTCGCAAAAGACATCCACAAAAACAAAGATTGGATAGAGAAAGCTATATCCAAATTGTCCGAGAAGGTATACATCACAATCGACCTTGATGTCTTCGACCCGTCGATAATGCCCTCTACGGGAACTCCAGAACCCGGCGGTTTACTGTGGTATGATGTGCTGGAATTATTAAAAGCCGTTTTCGAAAATAAAGATGTAGTCGGTTTCGATGTTGTTGAACTGTGCCCAAACCAAAGAAATAAGGCGCCGGATTTCTTAGCGGCAAAACTCATTTACAAGCTGTTGAGCTACAAATTCAAGGACTGAGATGAAAAAGAAAGATTTACTGAAAGAACCGGTCAAGCATATCGATATAAAATCGTTCGACTCCAGCGAGATAATCGAAGCTATGAAAGACATGTCTTTCACAGCGAGAGATACAGCCAATGCCGCAGAGATTCTCAACACCATGATAAATGACAAGGATTGCACAATCATTCTGTGCATAGCCGGAAGCACCAGCGCAGCAGGATGCATGCAAATCTATGTCGACATGGTCAAGTATAATATGGTTGATGTTGTCGTTGCTACGGGAGCTGCGGTAGTCGACATGGACTTTTTCGAGGCCCTGGGCTTTAGACATTATAAGACAAACCAACCTGTTGACGATGAGCAATTGAGGCAACTGCACATCGACAGAATCTATGACACGCTCATCGACGAAGACCAATTGCAGATTTGTGACAGCACCATAAAGAAGATAGCGGATACACTACCCCCAAGGCCTTATTCATCGAGAGAGTTCATTAAGGAAATGGGCAAATACCTTGTAGATAATGCCAAGAAAACGGATTCTCTGGTTCAGACGGCGCATGAGAACAATGTACCGATATTCTGCCCGGCTTTTTCGGATTCAAGTGCAGGGCTCGGTCTTGTAAAACACCAAAAAGAAAATGAAGCTGGCCATGTCTGCATAGACTGCGTCAAGGATTTCCGGGAATTGACAGAAATCAAGATAAGGTCACGAATTTCGGGATTGTTTATGATTGGGGGAGGTGTTCCGAAGAATTTCGCACAGGATACGGTTATCTGTGCCGAGGTGCTGGGAAATCCCGTGGAAATGCACAAATACGCGGTGCAGATTACCGTTGCAGACGTCAGGGACGGTGCGCTTTCAGGCTCCACTCTTAAAGAGGCACGCTCCTGGGGCAAAGTAGACACGGGACATGAGCAGATGGTCTACGCGGAAGCCACCAGTGTTTTGCCTCTAATAGTCAGTTATGTGTACCACCAACGAGACTGGCAGGCCAGAAGCAAAAGAGAGTGGACCAGAATTTTTGAATAACTATTTTTCAGGCAAAAGCTAAAGGAGCACAGAGATGACGAAAGGTACAGCAACACTTGGACTTCTGGCTGTCTTGGTTTGTTTGTTAGTCCTTATGGGTTGTGACAGGGAAAAAAAAGCTCGTGCAGAGGCTGCGGAGGCCAAAATGTCATTGTCCAAAGTCAAGGCCGATTTAGCCAGGACCAAAAGAGACCTTACTGATTTAAGCGAGGAACTGAAAGCAGTAAAGGAAATGCGAGACGAGCTTGAGCAGCAGCTTGGGCAACTGGCTGAGGACAGAGACAACGCGATAGCTGCAGCCGAAATAGCAGAACAAAAACTCAAAGACCTGACCGCTCAGTCAAATGGGCAGCGTGAAGGTCCTAGCCCGTTTGAAAACAAGGTCAAGGAACTAAACGCGGTCATCGAGGAGCAGCGGGCAACCATTGCCGAGCAACAAGCGACTATTACAGAGTTGGAGGAGATAATCGAGCAGGAGGCAACTACTGAGGAACAACAGGAAAATTTTGAACAGCAGGAGGATACTGAGCCAAATGAGATTGTTGAACAGCTTTAAGAAAATCCGCAGAGCCTACAGCAACAAAGGAAGCTCTGTGGAATCAAGTTCGACAATATAACAGAAAGGAGGTGTCGGCCATGTTGTTCAAAACCAAAGACACTCTTACGAAGGAGCAGGTTCAATCAGGTCTAAGTTATGTTATCAAAGACGGTATAGCATCACAATCGATGGGAATATTGACCGGCGGAGCATTCTTAGTCGCTTTCGCCATCAAGCTTGGTGCTTCCAACATGGTCATCGGCCTTCTGGCAGCTATTGGACCTTTAACCCAGTTACTGCAATTGCCTTCGATATTCCTGGTGGAGAAAATACGCAACAGGCGGGCTATAGTAGTTATCGCGGCGGCTTTAAGTCGATTATGCTGGCTATTGATTGCCCTGATTCCTTTCTTGTTCGGGGCCAAGATCGGCCTTGCCATTTTGCTGGTATCGATGATAGCAGCTTCGGCCCTCGGAGCGGTTTCAGGCTGCAGCTGGAATTCGTGGATGCGGGACCTTATACCACAGAACATACTCGGCTCATTCTTCTCGAAAAGAATGAGAATTGCCACAGGTGTTGGAATAGTATTGAGTATAGCCGCTGCAGTTTACCTGGATATCTGGAAAAATAAGTTGCCCAACTACGAACTCCAAGGCTACTCGATTCTGTTCTTGGCTGGTCTGGTGGCTGGTGCTCTCGGGCTTTATTTTTTAGCCAGAACACCTGAAAAACGCATGCCTGTCGTGGAGGGGAGGCCCAGGATTTTTAAGCTGCTTGCGAAGCCGCTTAAAGATGAGAATTTTCGAAAGCTTATCGCATTTATGTGCTCCTGGAATTTCGCGGTAAATTTGGCTGGACCGTTCTTCATGGTATATATGCTCAGGAGACTGGGCTTGAGTATGTCTTTCATAATTGCCCTTTCGATTGTCAGTCAGGTAATGAACTTTGCTTTTCTTAAAATCTGGGGTAGATTCACCGACCGCTTCAGCAACAAGTCGGTGCTTGCAATATGCGGACCGTTGTTTATACTATCAATTCTGGCCTGGACCTTCACAACAATGCCCGAAAAGTACTTTTTTACGATACCTTTACTGGTTATGATACACATTGTGACGGGCCTTTCGTCTGCGGGAGTTTCTCTGGCTTCCGGCAATATAAGCATGAAGCTGGCTCCGGAGGGACAGGCGACAGCTTATCTTGCAACCAATACTATAGTCAATTCGGTTGCGGCCGGGATTGCTCCGATATTGGGAGGCAAATTTGCCGACTTTTTCTCGGGCAGGGAACTGGAATGGACGCTGAAATATACAAGCCCGACGGGCCAATTCAGCCTGCCCACACTTAATCTACAACAATGGGATTTTTTCTTTGCTATGGCATTCGTGATTGGTTTATATTCACTTCACCGTTTGGCTATGGTCAAAGAAGCTGGTGAGGTCGAAGAGAAAATCGTCGCCCAGGAGCTGGTTGCAGAGATGCGCAGTCAGGTCCGTATTCTGTCGTCCGTCGAAGGCCTTCGTCAAATGGTTAGCTTTCCATTCTCAATAGTCAGAAATATGGCGGTTAAGATTGGTGCTAACAACCATAATAAGGTCGATTAAAACAAGAGGAAATTGACAATGAAAAAAACAGCTAAAAAATTCAGACCTCATAAACGACAGTCAAAACCAGCCGGCCTGCCGCCGGGGACACTAATATACGTCGGCGAAAGGAAGGTAGAAGCTATACGGATAACCTACATCGATTATGACGAACAGAATTTTGACGAAAAACAGGTTATAAATATTGAAGATTGCTTTGCATTCAAAACTACGCCGACTGTAACATGGATAAACATAGACGGTCTTCACAATGTAGAGATAATAGAGAAATTAGGCCGGCAGTTTGAGCTGCATCCTCTTGTCCTTGAAGACATCCTTCATACCGGGCAACGTCCCAAATTAGAGGATTTCGAAAAGCACCTCTTTGTCGTACTTACAATGCTCAGCTACAATGACGATATTCAAACAGTTGAAACTGAGCAGGTAAGCATCATACTCGGCTCCAATTTTGTTATTTCATTCCAGGAGCGGCTTGGTGACGTATTCGATCAGATAAGAGATAGAATCAGAAATGCCAAAGGGCGCATTCGCAAGATGGGGCCGGACTATTTAGGCTACAGCTTGATAGATGCGGTCGTCGATAACTATTTCGCAATTCTGGAGAAATTAGGGGAGAGAATCGAATCTCTCGAAGAAGAGCTCGTTATGGAACCTACAGAGCAAACTCTTCAGCAAATTAACCATTTGAAAAAAGAGATGATTCTTCTGCGTAAATCAGTGTGGCCTTTGCGAGAGGTAATCAGCACCTTACAGAGAACCGAATCGGCGCTAATAAAGGAATCCACCGGCTTATATCTAAGGGATGTTTATGACCACACAATACAGATTATAGATACTATAGAAAGCTTCCGCGATATAGCTTCGGGGATGGTTGATGTATACTTGTCCAGTCTTAGTAACAAGATGAATTCAGTTATGAAGGTACTGACGATTATCGCTACAATATTTATTCCGCTGACCTTTATCGCAGGCATCTATGGAATGAATTTTAAGTATATGCCGGAACTGGAATGGCGGTGGGGTTATGGGGCTGCTTTGCTGGTTATGGTTTCAGTAGCAGTCACTATGCTAATCTACTTTAGAAAAAAGAAATGGCTGTGAAGACAGAGCCTATTTCTCAGGGTAGTAACCCAAGGGAGAAGCAATTATGCTAATCTTATTTATTTTAGCGCTTACCATATCGTTCATTGTGGTCAGAATCGGGGCGATTGCATTCCAGTTGACTGGGCTTGAGTGGTCTTTAGCCAAGTTCCAGGCTCTTTCGTGTTTTACCGGAACAGGATTCACAACCAAGGAAGCGGAATTGATTACGGCCAACAAACAAAGACGCAAGATTGCCTCTACTCTTATAATCTTAGGTAACGCAGGTCTGGTTATCATGATTGCTACTTTAGCCGGCTCGCTGGTTCCTCAAGACACTATAATCTCCAAATTGTCGAGATCATTTTTGCCGTTTGAGATTCGGCCTTCTTTAGCAAAATGGGTGAATTTTGGCGCTATTGTTGTAGCAGTGTACGTAATATACAAGGTTTTTACGTACGAAAAGTTCCTAAAGAAGCTCACAAAGTTTCTCAGAAAAAGAATCATCAAAAAAGAAATCTTTAAGCCGGTATCATTTGAGGAGCTTCTGCTGGCAACCGGCGGATACGGAGTTTCGAAGGTCGCTGTTTGTGCCGGCAGCCCCGTGTTAAAAAAGTCGCTATCAAGATCCGACCTGCGAAAGCATGATATTACCGTACTGGCAATAGTCAGGGATGGGCAAACCATACCCAACCCACCAGCGGACACAAAGATTCTATTAGATGACGAGCTTGTATGCTTTGGAAAATTAGAGGATATCCGAAATAAAATTTGCATGAACCCTTAACAGCAACCTGAAAACTTTGCCCTGTCTGCGAAGCTTTTTCAAGGTTACCCCGGAAAGAATCAATATGGATAACGCATCGCTCTTTAGCCCACTATTCTATACATGGTTTGTTTTGCCATTTTTAATCTTTATCGCAAGAGTCGCTGACGTCAGCATGGGAACCGTACGGGTTATATTTATCTCAAGAGGATTAAAATATTTAGCGCCCGTTGTCGGTTTTTTTGAGATTTTGATCTGGCTTCTTGCCATTGGCCAAATTATGAAGAATCTTTCCAATCCTGTCTGTTATATTGCCTATGCCGGTGGGTTTGCGATAGGCAATTATGTAGGGATTCGTATAGCTGAAAGATTATTCTTAGGAGTCATACTTATACGAGTAGTCACAAAAAAGGACGCATCGCCGCTGGTAGAATCTCTTAAATCAGAGAACTATGGCGTCACCAGCATTGACGGGCATGGTACTTCCGGAGAAGTGAAAGTGGTCTTTACGATAGTACAACGTCGGGAGTTACAAAGTACGATTAGTCTGATTAAGAAATTTAATCCACAGGCATTTTACTCTATAGAGGAAGTAGGTTTTGTGGAAAAAGGTATTTTTCCTGTCCAAAAAAGCTGGCGAGATTTGCGATTGCTGAGTTTGATTAGGCCTTTTCGAAAAGGTAAATGAAAAGTTGAGTTGTAGAAAGGCAAATTAATGAGCCAAAATCCAAATTACGAGCTCTTCCAGAGATTCCCTGGTAATCCCATCCTTTCAGTTGATAACTGGCCCTACAGGGCAAATTCGGTTTTTAACGCAGCTGCAGCGGAAGTAGACGGCAAAATACTGTTGCTGGCACGCGTTGAAGACTTTCGAGGTATTTCACATCTGACTGCGGCAAGAAGTAACGATGGAGTCAATAACTGGCAAATAGATGATAAACCCACTCTAAGGCCTGAACCCCAAAAGTATCCGGAGGAACTTTGGGGCATAGAAGACCCGCGGATAACCTGGATTGAAGAAATGAATAAGTGGGCTATTTGCTATACGGCCTATTCAAAAGGTGGGCCACTTGTTTCTCTTGCTCTAACGAGTGATTTCAGTTCGTTTGAACGTCTGGGGCCAGTAATGCCGCCTGAGGACAAAGATGCAGCTTTGTTTCCAGTGCAATTCGGCGGCCGCTGGGCTATGCTGCATAGGCCTGTTTGCAAGTCTCCTTTACTTGGTACTCATATATGGTTGTCTTTCTCACCCAACCTCAAACACTGGGGTGAGCACCACGAAATAATACAAGCCAGAAGTGGAGGCTGGTGGGATGCGAACAAGATTGGATTATGTGCTCCGCCTATGGAGACGAAAGAAGGTTGGCTTATTCTTTATCACGGCGTTCGCACAACGGCATCCGGCTCTATATATCGATTAGGGCTTGCACTGTTAGACCTGGAGGACCCTACAAAAGTTATAAGGCGTACTGATGAATGGGTTTTTGGTCCCAAAGCACCTTACGAGCGTGAAGGTGATGTAGATGATGTTGTATTCCCATGCGGCTGGATTAGGAAAAAAAATAAGGTATATATATACTATGGAGCTGCCGACTCACGCTTGTGTCTGGCAACTGCTAACTTCGATGAGTTAATCGATACTGTACTCAAATGTCCTTGCGATGATTCATAATGGAGTGAATAGCCTTGAAGGAAAACACCATTATCATGCCACGGAGTAAATGTGCTGTCATTGTAGCGCATCCTGATGACGAGACCCTGTGGGCAGGAGGCACAATGCTGATGCATCCGGAGAGTAAATGGACGGTGGTCACACTCAGTAGGAAAAGTGACCCGGACCGCGCACCCAAGTTTTCTCGAGTTCTAAAGCAGTTAAACGCGACAGGGGTAATGGGTGACCTTGATGACGGCCCTGAACAAACTCCGCTGGACGACCGTAAAATGCAACACATGGTAGTTCAGTTGCTTGGTACTGG
The DNA here is from genome assembly GCA_964431825.1 of uncultured Pirellulales bacterium. Classification (GTDB taxonomy): domain Bacteria; phylum Planctomycetota; class Phycisphaerae; order Sedimentisphaerales; family Anaerobacaceae; genus CAYSLN01. The sequence goes on from CAYSLN010000004.1 coordinate 14,390, forward strand.
TAAATTCGACCTCATTATGACGCATGGATTGCAAGGTGAATATACACGACACCTCAGACACGAGGAGACGGCAAAATCAGTTTGGGCATTGTGGCAGATCAGTAAATTATCTGCTACAGAGATATGGATGTTTGCTTATGAGGACGGCGGAGGTAATTATTTACCCAGACCGGTTGATGATCCGGATATTCTGGTAAAGCTGCCGGAGGAAATCTGGCAGAAAAAATATGACATTATCACCAAGATATATGGTTTTGGGCCTGACAGCTTCGAAGCCAAAGCTGTTACACATCAAGAAGCTTTCTGCTGCTTTAGGCGGTCGGGGACGAGCAAACAAACTCAAAAAAAGGAGTAATAAAAATGAAAGTGCTGGTTCTTTATGATTATCCACCCTCACCTGCAGGGTTAGCCACACAAGGCAGCTTGCTTCATATGGGTCTCGAGCAGCTGGGGGTTGAAGTACACTCTGTTAATTTCGAATCGGCTCAAGAAAAAGAGTGGTATTATCGATGGTTTGAGCCTGATGTGGTTTTGGGAGTCGGCTATTGGGGCCACACACCCCATCTGGTGCTTCACCCTCAGCGATACGGTGTCCAACCTGTTCCCTGGTTGGTCGCAGATGGTTACATGGCCAATTACCATGAGGTACTGGAAACATTACCTCTTATTTTAGTTACCTCCAAGTGGGTAAAAAAGGTATACATGCGAGACGGACTCAGCGGTAAAAACATCAAAGTACTTCCAGTGGGCTGTGATACAGACTCTTTTATTCCGCGTGACAAGAACGACCCTAAAGTCGTTGCTGTCCGCGAGGCACTGGGGGTTGCACAAGACCAGATAATGATTCTTACGGTGGGTGGTGACGCGGCATCCAAGGGAGCTCAGGAAGTTATGCAGGCTTTAGCAATAAATGATATAAAAGCACCTGACTGGAAGTATGTCTGTAAAGTCTGGCCCCAACCCCGAACCGAGGAGCAAAACCTTGTCGACTTGCAGCTTGCTACTCACCTCGGGATTGAGAAGAACGTCGTCTATACAACCAGTCGAGTCTCTCGTAATTTTATGCCCTATCTCGTGGCAGCGTGTGATATTTACGCCGCACCATCTCGTCTGGAAGGCTTTGGAATGATCCAGGTCGAAGCCGGTGCCTGCGGCAAGCCGGTAATAGGTATAAAGGCAATGGGAATGCTGGATACAATGGTGCATGGCCAAAATGCACTCCTGGCCAGCATTGCTCAGGAAATAAGACTGAAAGAGACAACTTTAGGTGACGAATCCGGGTATGAGGAGGGACATCGAGTGGTCTTCAAAAAACCTCGAACGGTCGATTATCGTGCGAGCGTACATGACATAGCAAATTATCTCATGGATTTGATGACTAACGCTGAACTGAGGAAGAAGATGGGTGAGGCGGGAAGAAAACGTGCTGTAGAAAATTACGATTATCGTGTTGTAGCCAAGAGATTTGTCGAGATTGTTTCAGAATATTTAGGGATTTCGTAAGAAATGAAGCCGCGTGAAAGAAAAGTAATTGAGCAGACAAAAGCTGGTGCCATCAAAGTCTTACTGCATAATTGTCATGGGCCGTACCGTGGACTTCCGCGAACGGCCGGTTGGGGTTATCCGGAACCTTATACACGAGATATGATGATATCATCACTCGGGATTTTAGTTTCAGGTAATATGAAACTAATAAAATCATTACGAAGGGTCCTTGAAACCGCAGCCCTAAATCAGAGCCAGCTTGGACATATTCCTTCATTAGTACATGACCCCGAAGACCGTGGAGCCAGTGATACTACCCCGTTATTTCTAATGGCGGTGGGATTATTTCGAAAAGCCACAGGGGAAACTGACTTTCTTGAACAAGCTGTGCAAAAGGCTATGACCTGGATGGAATATCAAAGCCCTTCAGACCGTGTTATAGTCGCCCAGTTACCAACCAGCGATTGGCGTGACGAGCAGTGGGTTTTGGGCTACGGACTTTTTCTAAATACAATAGTCTATAGTTACCTTTGCCTTTTGGGCCAAAATGCACGGTCGTCTAATCTTAAAGAGATGATGGGCCGATTTACCGTGAAAGGTGAAAGGCAACAACGCCATGTCCACGAAGGGCTGGTTCTAAGGTACAAACCTTATTATGCTTTATGGTCCTACAAGGTATATCGGAGCGACCGTTTTGACCTATTGGGCAATAGTCTGGCTATTCTGTCGGGAATCGCGCCTCCTTCCCGAGCTAAAGATCTCGTTTCATGGATAGAAACAGAGTGCTCAGCGCTACGGAAGAACGAAGATTTAGCTGTCGATTTACCGCCCAATTTTTTCCCTTATACAAAACCCGGGGACCCTGATTGGATACCGAGGTACGAAAAGTATAACCAACCCGGTGAATATCACAACGGTGGCATTTGGCCTTTCGTTTGTGGATTCTATATAGCAGCTCTGGTGGCGGCTGGTAAACAGCAACTTGCCGAGAAAAAACTTGTTGCCCTCTCGGAAGTCGTTCGGCACACACGTGAGGCAGATGCCGAATTCGGCTTCAATGAATGGTTACGAGCTCAGGATGGTACGCCGCAGGGCGAGGACTGGCAGAGCTGGTCGGCAGCGATGTATCTATATGCCGCTGTGTGTGTAGAACAAAAAAGAACTCCGTTCTTCGAAGATATCCGGGATTGGCCAAGAGCGCACCAGCCTCAGAAAACCACGGTCCCAGGGCACTAACCCAAACTAACGTTTAATTGCAGTCACTCTGTAAAAAGTAGTTCGATAAACCCCTGCACGGCTATTCCTGAAAACGGGTATTTATTCAGATTACACACACTATTTTTTATTGTTGGCCTTTCCAAAATTTTGGTCTGTCATATCGAGTGTTTTAAATAGGAAAGCATAGACATCAGCCTGCTCATCGATTACTTTGGTGATGGGTTTTCCCCGGCCATGACCGGCTTTGGTTTCCACACGCAGCAGAATAGGATTTCTGCCTGTAGCCTTTGCCTGGAGGGTGGCCACAAATTTTTTGGCGTGAGCAGGGACGACGCGATCGTCGGTATCGGCCGAGGTAACGAGGATGGCTGGATATTCAAGACCTGCTCTGACATTATGCAGAGGGGAATAAGCATAGAGACACTCAAACTGCTCAGGACTTGCTTCGGCATTGCCGAACTCCGGCACCCAATGGTTACCGACGGTAAACTTGTGGTATCTTAACATATCAGTAACCGGGACCTGGCAGACAACAGCACCAAACAAACGAGGCCGTTGCAGCATACAAGCGGCAACGAGCAGGCCGCCATTGCTGCCGCCTGCGATAGCAAGCTTTTCGGTGCTGGTATATTTATTTTCGATGAGCCATCCACCGGCAGCGATAAAGTCGTCAAAGACGTTTTGTTTTTTATCAAGCATACCAGCCTGGTGCCAAGCCTCACCGTACTCTCCACCACCGCGGAGGTTAACAACTGCATATACACCACCCAGTTCCAACCATACAAGCCGAGAGACGGAAAAACCTGGTTTGAGGCTGATGTTAAATCCGCCGTAGCCATAAAGCATAGTTAGATTATTGCCGTTAAGCTGGAGACCTTTTCTATGAACGATGAACATAGGGACACGGGTACCATCTTTGGAGTGGAAGAAGACCTGCCTGGTCTCATAGTTTGAAAGGTCAAAATCGATTTCGGGCTTTTGAAAAACTGTCAGCTTGCCAGTTAAAAAATCATATCTATAGCTTGTGCTGGGAAACAAAAAAGAAGTAAAAGACAGAAACATCTCGCTGTCCTTTTGCTTTCCGGAGAGGCTCCTCACCATCCCAAGGGTTGGAAGAGGAATTTCGCGAACAAAATCTCCATCAAGATTATAAACTTTCAGCTGGTGGTGCACATCGTGCATATAAGCAACGACAAAGTAATTGTTAACCAAAGCAACGTAATTGATTACATCATCACTTTGGGGCAGGATTGTACGCCAATTGCTGCGAGCAGAATCGTTAATATTGATGGCAATGATGCGCCCACGAGGCGCGCTTAGGTCGGTATTGAAATAGAAAACCGAATCATCATTACCAATAAAGTCATAGCGAGCATCGAAATCATCAAGTAGTTTGGTAAAGGCACCGGCACTTTCCACCGGGCGGTAGTAAACACGATTTTTAGTGTCTGTACCATGATACACATGGAGAATGAGGAATTTTCCGTCCTCGGTAATCGATGGTTCGAAAACTAACTCCTTGTTGTCAGGACGCTCATAAACAAACTGGTCCTGGGATTGGGGTGTGCCTATTTTGTGCCAGTAAACGCGGTTGTAGTTGGTTTGGTCTTCGACAGGGACAGTGTTGGGATCAGGAAAACGGTTGTAAAAGAAGCCTTCGCCATTGTGTTTCCAAGTGATCTGGGTAAATCGGCACCATTGAAGAGTTTCACTGTAATCTTCTCCGGAGTCAATTGTGCGGATTCTCACTTCCTGCTGGTCACTCCCGCTTCGGGAGAAACCATAGGCCAGCAAGGTACCATCTTTACTTACGGTGGTAGTACCCAAGGCAACGGTTCCATCCTTACTCAATAGATTAGGATTGATTACAACTTGCAGTTCACTATCGAAAGTTTTCTGCGTGTATAGGACAGGCTGATTTTGCAGCCCATCATTTTTCCAGAAAAAATATCGGTTGCCCTCTTTATATGGGGCAGAAAACCTGGGGTAGTCCAGCAGATTGGTCAGGCGGGTCTTGATTCTTTCCCTGATTGTAACAGCAGCGAGAAAGTCGGAGGTCAACTTATTTTGCTGTCTCACCCATGCCTGTGTTTCGGGAGTCTCAGGGTCCTCAAGCCAACGATACGGGTCGGGAACTCTGGTGCCGTGATAAACGTCTACTGTACGACCCTTTCGTGCGGATGGGTAAATAAGCCTAGTGGTTTGGGCTTCACTCAGTGATGGTTTCTGACATCCGCAGCAAAGTACAGTGGAAATGCTTATAGCAACAATCAAGCGACCGCATAACATGTTCATAGTGGAATCCCTATTAATTTTAGTCTAATAGCTACTTTCACCAAAGCTGAATTGAAAACATATATGAACTCCTGTCAAGCGTGAACTTAACCGGGCACCAAAGAAATGAAACGGCATTATCACACAATGGTCCTTGACATATGTTCTGTTACATGTGATAATGCTGGTTTTTAGAGATTTTGATATAAGGAACCTAAGAAGGTGTCGTACAAAATTATATCCAAAACACAACTCTCGGAGAATGTTTTCACTGCCGAAATTGAAGCTCCGCTTATCGCCCAGGCAAGAAAGCCGGGTCAATTTGTAATCATTGGTATAAACAACGAATACAGTGAGCGGATTCCCTTAACAATCGCCGGTGCCGACTCCGAAAAAGGTACTATTCGCCTGATTTGGCAGCGTGTCGGCAAAACCACTGCTGAACTATCCGACATGAAACAAGGTGACGAAATCGCCAACGTATTCGGGCCGCTGGGTAAGCCCACGCACATCGAAAATTTTGGCGCTGTTGTTTGTGTCGGAGGCGGCATAGGCAACGCCCCACTACTGCCTATCGTGAAGGCCCTAAAAAGAATCGGCAACAAAATCATCAGCATCCTCGGTGCCAGAACAAAACAGCTGCTCATCCTGGAAGATGAGTTCACCCAGATAAGTGACGAGCTGATAATCACAACTGATGACGGTTCATACGGACGAAAAGCCCTAGTAACTGAGCCGCTAAAAGAAATCTGCCAACGCCAACAAAAACCCGACCAAGCCTTCGCAATCGGACCGGCTATAATGATGAAGTTTTGCTGTGAGGTTACAAAACAATTTAACATCCATACTCAGGTCTCACTCAATACGATTATGGTCGATGGCACCGGCATGTGCGGTGGTTGTCGAGTCGAAGTTGCCGGTGAGCCAAAATTCGTCTGTGTAGACGGCCCGGAGTTTGACGGCCATAAAGTCAACTTCGACCTGATGATAAAAAGATTAAACGCCTATAGAAACCAGGAACAAAGGGCCTTCGAAAAATACAAAGAACACCAATGCAAATTAAACCTGGATAAATAGAAATCCTGAACATATAAGGCCTGCTGAAAGTAATTGATATTGTTGGAAACGCTTAGAAACTCCCTACAGTGACAGAACAAGAAAGACAACAACTTCTGCAACAACTGCTGGACAAGCAAAAGGCTGGTAAACTCACACCTGCTGAGCGATACAAAATCCCTCCTCAGGATATGCCCGAACAGGATCATATTACCAGAAGAAGTACTGTTAGCGAAGTAACGCTTGGCTATACAGAAACGCAGGCGCGGTTGGAAGCGATGCGTTGTCTGCAGTGTAAAAACGCCCCCTGCATAAAGGGCTGTCCGGTTCAGATAAAGATAAAGAATTTTATTGCTGCAATTGCTGATGGTGACTTCAAGAAAGCCTTAGCCATCATTAAAGAAAATTCACTATTGCCAGCCGTTTGTGGCCGAGTGTGCCCGCAGGAAGTCCAATGCCAACAAACGTGCACCGTCGGTCTAAGATTCAAAGATACCGCTAAAGCCGTCTCGATAGGTCGGCTCGAAAGGTTTGCTGCTGACCTCAACCAAGATAATACCAACATCCCCACCGTCGCACCGGAGACCAAAAGGAAAGTCGCGGTAATTGGCTCGGGTCCGGGTGGCATTGTCGCCGCTGCAGATACCAGAAGGGCCGGTCATGATGTCACTATATTTGAGGCCTTTCATAAGCCAGGCGGCGTGATGGTTTACGGTATTCCGGAATTCAGGCTCCCCAAAGCTATAGTGCAAAAGGAGATCAATGTTCTCAAAAAGATGGGCGTAAAAATCATCACTAACTTTGTGGTCGGCAGAATAAGAACTATCGAGCAATTGATGAAAGAAGACGGCTTCGAGGCGGTCTACATCGGTGTTGGTGCCGGCCTGCCGAGCTTTATGGGAATCGAAGGAGAATCCCTCATCGGTGTATATAGCGCTAACGAGTACCTTACGCGTGCAAATCTTATGAAGGCGTATGATTTTGGCAAAAGTGCTGACACACCGATCGCTATCTCGAAGAAGGTCGCCGTCATCGGCGGTGGTAATGTCGCTATGGACTCAGCCAGAACAGCCGTTAGACTTGGTGCTGAAAAGGTCTACCTGGTCTATCGAAGGACTGAAAAGGAAATGCCCGCCCGGATTGAAGAAGTCCATCACGCAAAGCAGGAAGGCATCGAATTCCACATACTCGAGAGCCCAAAAGGAATAATCGGCGATGAAAACTGTCGTGTTACCGCTATCGAATGTCTAAAGCACCAGCTCGGCGAACCGGATGAATCCGGCAGAAGAAGACCCATACCCATCGAAGGCTCAGAATTCAAAATCGACGTGGACACAGTAATTATAGCCATAGGCAATATCGCCAATCCACTGATTCGCCAGACCACTCCGGGCCTAGAATTCAACAAGTGGGGCAACATCGTCGTCGATGAAAACTGTAAGACCTCGCTGGAAGGGGTTTATGCCGGCGGAGACATTGTCCTGGGTGCCGCAACTGTAATTTTAGCTATGGGCCAGGGCCGAACCGCCGCAAGAGCAATCAACCAATACCTGGAACAAAAAAAGAGAACCAAGAATCAAGGAGCCTAATAACTGTTCTTAATTTGCCTTATAACGCAACATTTAGAGGCTGCCGATTTCTTACTTTCGTTGGCAAACTACCGACTACATAAAAATATCCCGCATTCTTTTCAACATAGACCTTTGACAATCTGTCTGTTCTTTAGTATTATCCGCAATTCTGTATGCTTGGCTTTCTAATGGGCGAGTTAGAAGCCTGAAACCAACATAAAATATAGCAGGATACAGGGTTTTTGTTTAATGGAAGTTAAGCCTTTTAAAGCATTTAGGTTTGATCCCGGCGTAGTCGGAGATGTGGGCAGCTGCATTGCGCCCCCGTATGACGTAATCGACCCCGCTCAGCAACAACAGCTCTATACCAAGAGCAAACATAACATCGTCCGTATTATCAAAGGAAAAACAATTCCTTCTGATAACGGTGAAAATAATCAATACACAAGAGCTGCAGATTATCTAAATCGGTGGATAGAAGAAGGTGCGTTGAAGCAAGATTCGCAGGAGGTTATCTATGCTTACGTCCAGGACTTCCAACTGGCTGGGACACAATTCCAACGCTTAAGCTTCGTCGCTTTGGCCAGGCTCGAAGAGTTCGGCAAAACTGTCAGGCCTCACGAACAGACCCTCAATAAACCAACTATTGACAGGCTCAGCCTTGAAAGGGCAACTGCCGCCCGATTCGGTCTGGTTCTTATGCTCTACGAGGACGAGCAAAAAGTCGCAGACAAAATCATAGAAAACGCCACCACCCAACTACCTCTTATTGATACCGTCGATGACCAGGATGTTAGACACCGTCTTCTTGCAATTACTGACAAGCAAGATATAGATGCAATAGTGAAAATGATGAGCGAAAAAAACTGCATTATAGCTGACGGCCATCACCGTTACACCACAGGTTTGACATACTCCAGGGAAAGCACCAACCCGGCAGCTGGGTATCAGATGCTTGCCTTTACCAATATATGCCAGAAGGGGCTTACGGTATTAGCTACCCACCGCCTCGTCGGCAATCTGCAAAACTTCGATATTAAAAAATTAATTACTGACCTTAAAAGAAACTTCGAAATTACTGAGTTTCATTTCGACTCGCCCTCCGCCAAGACCAGTGCCAAGCAAAAGATGCTTGCAAAAATGAAAGCTGACAAAGATAAAAACGTATTTGGCCTTTACGGTGCTGACAACACCTTTTATGTAGCGGTCTTAAGGAACAAACTTACAAAGGAAGCAGTTACACCAGATACGAGTTCAGTTCAGATGGAACTTGACGTCTTTGTTTTACAAAAACTCATCCTGGAGGAACTTTTGGGCATCGATGAAAAAATATTAGCCAAAGGTGAACATCTTCAATACATAAAAGACATCCCCAATGCGGTTGATGATTCAATCTCGCAGGTGGACGCCGGACAAAAACAAGTAGCTTTCTTTATGAATCCGGTAAAAATGCAGCAGCTAAAAATGGTCACCGACATCAGTGAAAGAATGCCACAAAAGTCAACTTACTTTTATCCAAAAACGTACACGGGTTTAACGATTCAAAAACTGTAGCTTTTCATAGGAGGCTCCCTAATATGGTAGACTGGAAAAACCCGCCAAGATTGTTCATTCCTGGCCCGGTAAAAGTCAACGAAGACGTTTTACAGCAGCTCGCACGCCCAACACTTGGACATCGTGGCAAAGAGTACTCTCAGCTACAAGGTGAAACAACCGGAATGCTTAAAAAAATCTTCTTTACCAAACAAAATGTTTTCCTTTCGACATCCAGCGCCTCGGGAATCTGGGAAGCCGCCATTCGAAACTGTGTCAGTCCTGATGAAACCGTTCTGGCCACCTGTTGCGGGGCCTTCAGCGATAAGTGGGCAGAAGTCGCCAAAAGCTGCGACAGGAAGGTTGAGGAATTAAAGGTAGAATGGGGCAAGCCCATTACAGCTGAAATTATCGACGAAAAACTCGCCACCGGCAAATATGCCGCTATTACTCTCGTTTACAACGAAACGAGTACCGGCCTGACAAATCCGGTCTATGAAATCAGCGAGATGATGAGAGAAAAGTATCCCGATATTCTCGTCTTTGTCGACGCGGTTAGTGCCATGGTCGGTCTGCCTTTGCATTTCGATGAGCTTGGCTGGGACGTAGTATTCGCCTCTGTCCAGAAGGCCTTTGCGATTCCACCGGGATTAGCTGTGGCTCTGGTAAGCAACAGGGCGCTAGAAAAAAGCAAAAACATCCCCGCAAGAGGTTACTACTTCAACTTTGAGCTATGGGCAAAAGCAAATGAAAAAAATCAAACACTTGTAACACCGAATATCCCACATATTATGGCCCTCAACTACCAGTGTGAAAAAATACTTGCCGAAGGCATGGACAATGTCTGGAAAAGACACAAGCAAATGGGAGATTTTGTAAGAGGCTGGGCCAAAGAAAATTTCGACCTATTCTGCGAAGAAAAATATGCCTCGAATACCCTCACGTCCGTCAAAAACACACGTAGTATAAACGTCGCCGAAACAATCAGCGCGATCCAGAAAAAACACAACACTGTTTTCGGAAATGGCTACGGCAAACTCAAAGAGCAGACTTTCCGTATTGCTCACATGGGAGACATTACCCTTGATGACCTAAAAGAGCTTCTCGGCTGGATTGATGATGAAATCGGTTAAGGGCATCCTGAAACGATTAGCACCTATTAATTTATCTTTGCAGTTGTCCACGTTCTTCGACATCTCCTGTTTTTCCTTCTTCTTGGTTCTGAGGTGAAACTGCCGGCTTCTTTTCTGACGGTAACTCAGCAATTGGAATGGGTGGGTGTTGTTGCCGTTTGATTTGAGCGGTATCCCCGTTGTCACCTTCTACGAGAGCAAGGATGGCTTCCTGCACAGCCTCTTCGGCATTTCTATCCGTCAAGGCCTGTAAGTGAAGCTGGGACGAGGAAGGCGAATGCTCTGCCCAAATTAATTTCTCCCGAATCAATTCTAAAAGGGCCAGGAACAATCCGACCATTACAATACGGCTGGGCTTGGACTCAAAGATAGCTTCAAAAGTCATCGGGCCTTCTGTCTGGAGACGGTGCAAAATCTCTATTTGATACAAATCAATCGGTGTATCATCCTTGATATGGCCTATATCGCGACTCGCACCAGTGGCCCTGCATATAGAGTCGAAGGCCTCCAGCAAATCCCAGACGCTCACTAAATCGATGTCGAGCTGGGGCTCGGTATCAGGTTTTAATCGTTCAATAATACTGTCGGGACGCGTGAAACGTTCCTTATGTTTATCAGCAGCGGCGTTGAGCAAATTAGCAGCGTCTTTGAACCTTTTATATTCGAGGAGCTGGCGGATAAGCTCTGCACGGGGGTCGTTAAAATCATCATCCTGCAGTTGGTCGGCTTCTGTTCCCGGCAGGAGCATCGCCGATTTTATCTCCATTAAGGTCGCAGCCATAACCAAAAAGTCACCCACCAAATCAATGTCGAGACTCTTGAGCATCTCGATGTAGTGAACATACTGATCGGTTATCTTGGCGATGGGAATATCGTAAATATCCACCTCTTCCTTGCGCACCAGATACAACAGCAAATCCAAGGGGCCCGCAAATATATCAAGATTAACGCGATAATCAGCCAATTATTACCCCTGTTTCCTGTGAGACTCCAGGATTTCTCGTGCCTGTTCGGCTTGACTTTCAAAGGTTTGCAGCTCCAGATCCACAAGGCCGGGCAAACCGGAATATATATTCGCCACATTTTGGCCGGTTACAACGGACTCGATTCCAAAATCATCGAGCAACTGTTTTGCCAAATCAGCCTCTATATAATCTGTGAACCGCGCTATTGTAACAAGTCGATCAGCCATTTTTACTTTTCAAATCCGACAGCCCGGCGAGCTTTGCCGAGTGTCTCACGACCTACGGCTCTTGCCCGCTTGGCTCCGTTGGCGAGAACTTCTCTGACATAGTCAACGTTACTTTCAAGCTCGATCCTCTTCTGTCGGAAAGGCCCGAAATATTCTATTAAAAGCTCAGCGAGGCGCTTCTTGACCTGGCCATAGCCCATACCACCACTTTTGTATTTGCTTTCCCACTCAGTTAACTCCTCCGGCGAGGCGACCAGCTTCAATAGTGCAAATACACTACATTTGTCGGGGTCTTTAGGCTCTTCGACCGGAGTGGAGTCGGTAACGATTTTCATGATTTTTTTTCTGATGCTTTTCTCAGACTCGAATATCTCGATAGTATTTCCGTAACTTTTACTCATTTTTTGCCCATCGATACCCGGCACAATAGCCACAGATTCGATGATGTAGTCCTTAGGCACAGTAAGAATTTCACCATAATTGTTATTGAATCGAATGGCAATGTCGCGAGTAACTTCGATGTGCTGTTTCTGGTCGGCACCGACAGGGACAAGCTCGCTATTGTAAAGGAGTATATCCGCTGCCTGGAGAACCGGATACGCAAACAGACCGTGATTGGGGCTGAGACCCTGAGCAACTTTGTCTTTATAACTCGTGCATCTCTGCAAAAGACCCATTGGCGTCACACAAGAAAGCAGCCAGGTCAGCTCGGTAACTTCGGGCACATCTGACTGACGCCAGAATATGGTCTTTTCGGTATCGAGGCCGAGGGCGATATAATCCATTGCAACATCAAGGCTATGTCGGGCAACATCATCCGGTGAAGGATTGCTCGTAAGGGCATGGTAGTCAGCAATGAAATAAAAGCAATCGTGCTCAGCCTGTAATTGGAGATGCTGACGCATTGCCCCGAAAAAGTTGCCTATATGAAGTCGGCCGGACGGTTGTATGCCAGAAAGAACTCTCAAATCAGCCTCTGAAAAAGGAACAAAAAAGCTTAAACCGCAAACCGCAAAACTACTTGCGTAAAAATAACGGCAGTGATGGTAAATGTCAAGGACTTTGCGGTGAGATTATCCCCGTAGGACTCTGCCGAAAACAACCAGCTTTTTCTGGTAGAGCAACAGTTAACCGCGAATTCTCAACAGTTTGAAGGCATCCTCGCCTCCATTTATCAGATGTATCAAAGGCGCCGGTCTGTCTACACCCTCGATAAACTTCGGCCGAGTCGCCCATGGTGTGACGCTCAATACTCCTGTCAAATCCATCCAATGCTGCAGCCGAGCTACCGGCAAATCCCAAGTCATATGGAAGTGATTAGCTGGTGGATATTGCTTATATTCAACCATACTTGCATATTTCGGCACAACGAAAGTATGTGGCCAGGTTGGCGTAGTCAAATCGCACATCGCCTTGGCAAGCTTGGCCGGTACTTCGGTCGTATGCGCTTCGTCCCATATCATGCTGAACAGGCCAGTCACACTACCATAAGCCATTCGGCCTGCAATACCCTTAATCCCGGCCGGGGTCATAAAGTTGACTGAATTACCGCCACCGGGGAAGTAAAATTCATCTGCTAAAGGCATTGAAACACCATCCATGATTTTCCTGGTGGATGTTCCGGGTTTTGCTGCCCAGTCGAATGACGCACTACCGGAGTTGTCACCATCAACCAGACCTTTGTTATACCAGTCTGCTTTTTTATCCAGCGACTTGACGCCGATTTTCTTAGCCAGCTCTTTGATTTCCCAGGCCTCCCACACCTTTCTAAAATCCATAAACAGAGGCGGATTCCCGCCGGAAAGATACGTCATAAAGAGCATCGTAAGTAATCCCTGGACATCAGCTTCGGTAGCGTATGGCAGCGGAGCTTTGCATCCGGCATGGTCAAACGTCGAATTAAACAGGCTCTCCATCACGTCAGCAACCGGCAGCGGAATTCCTCGCGGGTCGCTTCCCCACTCCAGCTGGCTCATAAAGCCGCCGCCGACCGCATTCAAATCCGCCATCAAATCGCTAACTATCAGATACATCGCCATGGACTGATTAAAGCGTTCGCTGTCAGCTTCATCCCGAAGCTCCAAGCGTTTACCAACGTATCTGTTAATCCAGCCTCGCAATGATTTGAGCTCTTTTTCGTTATAAGCCTTTTTGTTCAACATATCAGCTAACAGCTTCATATCCAAACGAGTAATCTCAAGGCCGAAAGTATTCCTTGTAGGAATGATGTGCGCCAGAGCCGTCTCCATTCCCATCGAGTCGTGGCCAAGAATCATAACTCTGCGGCCCCTCAGAGCAACAGCAGTCACGGCGGCATAGCACCAGTCGATAAGGTTTTTAGCCGTCGCATCGGTCATTTTCGGATTCATTCCGGTATCGGGCCAGGTCCCGACATTTAAGGCAACCATTCGTCCGTATTGGCTAATGGCACCGTTTACTGCGTGCGCATAGACTACGCCGGGCTTGGGACCACTGTTACCGCAGGTAATATTTATGGGCGTATCGGGTGGAAACTGCTGAAGCAGCGAGATAGTAGTAAGCTGTGGAAAGGCCCATGTATCCGGCACACACACTAAAATATCAACACCAGCCTTGCGGAATTGCTGAGCAACAATATCTGCTTGTGCTTCGCCATCTATTAACACCGTGGAATAAACCACCGGCACCGCCGTCTTGTCCGGCAAAACCACTGACCCGTTGATCACGTCAGCTGCCATCTTGGCGATATTTTGACAACGAGTCCGACTCGCCTCGTCAACCCGCGGATCCGATGTAGCAAAAACACCGATAACAGGAACCTTTGGCGTTGCTTTCCTTATCACCGGCAACCGCGATGCTTCAACAACTTTCCTCGCCATCTGAATCGCTCCTTTCCATTCTATATTCTAAACCTAAGAATCAAATATAGATACATCTTCAAGAAGTTTTCTCACATAGTCCAAAAACTGCGCTGCGTACGCACCGTTGGTAACTTTGTGGTCCACCGACAGGGTCATATCCATTAATTTTCTGGTGATAATACCACCGTTGTCCGGTATGCAGGTGCCGGCTATCCTGCCTATGCCTAAAATGCTGCACTGGCCCGGCACAACTATCGGGATAAATGACTCTATTCCAAACGCACCGAGATTACTAACAGTAATACAGCCCCCTTCCAAATCCGCAGGAGCCAACTTATTGCTGCGGGCCTTCTCAATTAATGCCTTACTGTCTCGTGCAATCTGCTCAACATCTTTTTTGTTCGCATCCTTAACAATCGGCGCAACCAGACCGCCCGGCACAGCAATTGCCAGGCCAATATTTATTGACTCAGAGAGCTTGATAATCTCACCGGCCAACTGGCCTGTCATAACCGGATATTTCTCCAATCCCGCCGCCACCGCTTTTATAATAAAATCATTGTAGGCAATTTTCACATCGCTGTTTTTATTTAACCTGCTTCGCAAGTCCACCAGCTTAGTGACATCAGCCTTCACACTAAGATAGAAGCAGGGTATCTCCTGTTTCGACCGCAGCATTCGCTGGGCGGTTATTTTCTGCAATCTGTTCAGCGGCACAGCCTCTCCGAGCTTGGCCTCTTGTGCGGGCACTTCTGGCCCAGCTGGTTCTCCAGATGCAGCATCTTTAACATCCTGCTCGCTAATTCTGCCTGCAGGGCCCGTTCCGGTAACGGACTCCAGATTCACACC
>CAYSLN010000004.1:29640-30986 GCA_964431825.1 uncultured Pirellulales bacterium
TCAGCCGGCGATTCCATCTCCAGCGTCGCCTTGTCGGTTTCTATCTCGAAAATCACATCGCCTTTTTTAACCTCATCTCCTACCTTAACCAAACAATTAACAATGGTCCCTTCTTCCATCGTCTGTCCAAGCTGCGGTAATCTTATCTCTTTCGCCATCTATAAAATCCTCATCTACCTCGTTATCACTTATAAATCCGGTTACACGATTCTCTTGACAGTTTCTACAATCTTCTCGACGCTCGGGATACTTGCCATCTCCAACGGCTCACTCATCGGAGGCGGCACATCCGCAGCCGCCAAATTCACCGGCGCCGAATCGAGATAATCAAAGCCATGCGAGCCATCGTCAAACTCATATTCCATAAACCGGCCGGTTATCTCTCTGCCTGCCCCACAAACACCAAAGCCCTCACTAACCGTAACTAGTCGTCCTGTCTTACGAACAGATTCGGCTATTGTTTTTATATCCAGCGGCTTTAAAGTCCGCACGTCGATTACCTCAGCATCGATACCGTGCTGCTGGGCCAGGATTTCAGCTGCCTCCAGCGATCGCATCGCCATTCTGCTGTAACTAACGATGGTTGCGTCTTTGCCTTGTCTTTTGACATCAGCTACTCCCAGCGGGATGATATAGTCCCCCTGCGGAACTGCACCCATCTGGCCATAGGTTGCCTTGTGCTCGATAAATACCACCGGATTGTCGCTGCGTATAGCAGCCTTGAGCAAGCCCTTCGCATCATAAGGCGTTGATGGCATTACTACATACAGCCCCGGCGGATGCATAAGCCACGCTTCAAGCGACTCCGAATGGTGTGCGGCAATACATCTGCCGACACCCCCTTCGGTACGCAGCACCATCGGCACCTTGGCCTTACCACCGAACATATAACGATTGTAGGCCCCCACGTGAACGAGCTGGTCCATCGCTATCGTAACAAAATCCACATACATAATCTCAGCCACCGGCCGCATACCCCTGAGAGCCGCACCAACCGCAGCGCCTGCAATGGCCGCCTCGGATATCGCCGTGTCGATTACCCTGTCCGTACCGAATTCAGCTAACAACCCGCGCGTCGCCTGATACGCTCCCCCGTAAAGGCCGACGTCCTCGCCCATCACGATAACATTCTTGTCGCGCCTGAGCTCTTCAGCCTGAGCAGCCGAGACCGCCTGGCCGATTGTCATAACATCCATACCAAAATTCGACTTGATTTCGCTGCGGGCCTGCTCAGCGGCCTCCTTTTTCGTCTTGGCCGTGGAAGCGGCAAGGGCCGCTTCAAACGCCGCCGTCGCCTCCATCACCTTGGCCGAGGTAGCCTTGTCAGCCTTGATAACCTCAGCCGG
>CAYSLN010000004.1:31086-34948 GCA_964431825.1 uncultured Pirellulales bacterium
CTCCGACTATGGCCGTACCAGCGATAGCTTTTAGCTTCGATAATAGTCATCTGGCAATCTTTCCTTGCTCTTTCGACTGCCGAGCGAACAGCGAGAAAGACCGCAACGGTATCTTGACCATCCACAATCATAGCAGGAACATCATAGGCCACCGCCCTCTGAGCAATGTCTTCAATATTACTCGCCTTTATAGTGCCCTCGACTTCACTGCCTGAGAACGGCACACTCATTCCATAAAGGTTATTCTCTATTATCGCAACCAGAGGGACTTTCAAAGTCGACGCCATATTCATTGACTCGTGAAAACTACCACAATTCGTGGAGCCGTCGCCGAAGAATGAAAGCACAACCTTACCGGTTTCCTTGTATTTCTCTGCCAGAGCCGCCCCGACCGCCGGTGCCTGGTTGCCCCCGACAATACCGGTCGAGCCGAGGTTGTTACATTTATCAACATCTGCTATGTGCATCGAGCCGCCCCTGCCCTTGCAGTAGCCGGTCTCTTTACCCATGAGCTCAGCCATCATGCGGTTCCAGTGGTTCTGGCGGTCCTCTTCGCTGTCGGCGTATTTGTTGCCAATAGCGCCGCAGTGGCCGTGGCCACGGTGCGTTGAGCCGATTACATCACCGCGTCCTATAGCAGCAATAGACCCGACGGCAACCGCCTCCTCGCCAGCGTAAAGGTGCGAAGCACCCTTGATAACATTCTGGCCCAAAAGTTCGAAAACCTTCTCCTCAAAAAACCGAATCTCATAGATAGTTCTGAGCCAATCCGCCGCGTCATCCAGAGTTATAATCCCATCGCTGATAAGCTCTTTTAGCTTCGGGACCGGCTTTCTCCGCGTGTCCTCAATACAAAAATCCATACCCCCGGCCTCCTTTAATATCGTATTCTGGCTCCCATAAAGCAGGGTTCCTGTGCATATCGTATCGCATATTTCTCCTCAAAAAAACAACCAAACTAAACATATCTAACGGAAAAGAAGATAGTAAAAAAACCGAAACAATGCAAACAAAGAATTATGCATCGACTCCGAAATACTAAGCAGCGAACTGAAACTGTGTCTTTGTAAACCTCAGGGCAGGAATGAATATTTAGACTAAAAACCTCACAGGAACATAGGAAATATACTCATTTACAGGGCTTTTTTATACCGCCGGTTCTCAGCAGGCCGAAGTCCTCTTTCTCCGTCAGAACCACCCACGCCCGCCAATCCCTTTTATGGATTCGCACAGGCTCTATCTGCTGAATATCTTTTAGCCAGACAAGAAAACCATAATTGGAATTGGCCCTGTCCCGCCAGTGTTCATCCCTGCCGCCAATATATTGGTTGTATTGCTGCCGGATACTGTTTACCCGCGCCGGTGTCAGGTCCTCAAAATTCTTGACCGCTGCAACTGTTGCTGTGGCACACACCGGCCCGGAGCTTAATTTCAAAAAAAGCTTATCGCCGAGCAGAACCCGACCACATTCATAGCGCCTGGTCTTTGTGAATCGCGACTCGATGGTCTTCCGGCCAGCCAGAATCTCATCCAGGTAATGTTTCTTCAGGATTACCAGATGGTAATTTACCATAGCTGTGTTTTATTGCCACTTGCTGCCTTCAGGTCTTGTTTAACATACGGGCCAGGACCCGGATATGCTCCGGAGTTGTTCCGCAACAACCGCCCACAATGTTCGCACCCTGTTTGACACACTCGGCAACACCACTGGAAAATGACTGCGGGTCCATATCAAAGACAGTCCGATTATCAA
The DNA here is from genome assembly GCA_964431825.1 of uncultured Pirellulales bacterium. GTDB lineage: Bacteria > Planctomycetota > Phycisphaerae > Sedimentisphaerales > Anaerobacaceae > CAYSLN01. Next base: position 32,840 of record CAYSLN010000004.1, read on the forward strand.
TCAATTTTGGTCTGCCCGCATTTGGCTGTGTCAGGATCGGCAGCTCTGTAGCTGATTTTAGAATCGATACTAATGAAGCCATCTGAAGCGGGTCAATATCACCACAGTTAGCACCAACGACATCCGCTCCGGCATCTGTAAGCTGTTTGGCACACTGTTCTGCTGTGTCACCCATCATTGTTCTTCCGCCATTGGTCTCGGTCTGGAAGGCAATGGACACTATAACAGGCAATGAAAAGTTTTTGCATGCGGCAAGTGCACAAACCGCCTCGTTGAGGTCAAACATCGTCTCAATTATAAAACCATCCACGCCGGCTTCCGCCAGAATCCCAGCTTGCTCTTCGAATGTATCATAAAACTTTTCTTCTTTGTATTCCCCGTAAGGTTCGAGCAATTGACCTGTCGAGCTCATATTGCCGAGAACATATTGATTACTACCGGCAGCTTGCCTTGCCAACTTGGCCCCGGCCTCATTCACATCTCTCACTGAGACGCCGACATTGTGTGTTTCGATATAAATGCGGTTCATCGTCAGCGTGTTCGTCGTCAGCGCATCGCATCCACATGCCACATATTCCCGCTGGATTTGTAGCACAACCTCAGGAGCATCCAGATTGTTACAGGCCCGGCTCATCAGGCCATGCTTATCCAGTTCCGTCCCTATCGCTCCATCAAGTAAGATGAGCTCTTTTGTCTTTATCGCCTCTGACAGCTTCATCGGTCATACCTTAATGAAGTTAGCTAATCGATTTTCGCACCCAGTTGTACTAATTCTTTTTTAACCTGCTCGATATTTCCAAAAAGGATTGTGTTAATACCCACCTGTCTTGCGCCATCTATAAACCCAGGCCTGTCATCAATAAAAACTGTTCGCGCCGCCTGTGAGGTGAGTCTTTCGAGAGTAACCTCGTAGATTTCCCTTTCTGGCTTCACCGTGCCTTCGGTACAGGAAAAAACAAGCACATCGAACACATCATATCTTTGCTCGTAAAAGAACTCCATCGCCGGCACTTCGGTGTTGGACAAAACAGCAGTTCTACAGCCATTCTTGCGCAGTCCGAAAGCCATCGCAAAGACTTTTTGTCTGGGCGAATAAACCGTCCTGAAAGCCTCGCCCCACAATGAAGGATGAGTCGGCACAGGCCTGTCCAGCTCTCCGCATACCCTTTTCCAGAATATTCCCTCAACGATTAGGCCTTTTTGAAACTGCTCTGCGAATTTCTTATGTGCCCCAAGATAATCTTCCTCCGACACACCCAGAGCCTTCGCACAATACTGTACCAGTCCCGGCCCGGGGTCATCTATCAAAACGCCTCCCCAGTCGAATATAACCGATTCTATTCTTCTCATTACTAACAGCCTGTCAAAAACCTGCCCTTTTCACCGCAGGACAATACAAACGTTCGAATCATATATCAACACTTTTTCCGCCTGTTCAACAATCGGCACATACCTTTGACGAATAGTGCTTTTGTATTTATAATCAACATAGTTTATTGAGGATGATAAAATGAACTTAACTATAATCTTGATTGTAACAGGTGCTGTCCTGACTTTAGTCGCCCTGGGGCTGTTGGTTTGGCTTATCGGTTCCAGTTTTGCCGGCAGAAGGGAAATCGCCACTCAGGCTGCCAATATCGGTCTTCTTCAGCAGCAGCTCGAGGCCGTAAAGGCAGCTCAGGACAAAACCACCGAAACTCTCCAAACATCACTGCAGGCCGGCCAGAGCACCATCAGCCAGAGCCTGCAGTCCAGCCAGGACGTGCTTGGCCGGCTAAACAGCCAGATTGGCGAACTGCAGGGCACAAACAAACAGATGCTCCAGGTCGGATCCGAGGTGAGGCGCCTGCAGGACATCTTAAGCTCACCGAAACTACGCGGCCAGATGGGCGAATGGTCACTCGAAAATCTACTCTCCAATGTTTTGCCGAAAGACAGCTACAAGCTCCAGTATACTTTTCAGGATGGCAAAGTAGTCGATGCACTGGTCCAAATGGCCGATTTCTCGGTGCCCATCGATGCGAAGTTTCCCCTGCCGAGCTTTGAAAAAATCATGAACGCTGTGACCGATGACGAAAAAAGCAGACTTCGCAAACAGTTCTTAAGAGA